>CAYQKZ010000077.1:0-11590 GCA_964418135.1 uncultured Desulfobacterales bacterium | reverse complement strand
AAAAATTCAACGAAGCCCAGATGGAAGAAATCGAGATGGAATATCTCTATGCCGAAGGCGATCGGTACTGCTTCATGAACACCAAGAATTATGAACAAGAGTATCTGACTGCGGAACAGGTCGGTGACGGCATTCAACTCTTGAAGGAAAACATCCTGTGCAATGTTTTGTTTTTTCAGGATAAAGCTATCGGTGTAACGCTGCCGATTTTTGTAGAGCTTAAAATCGTTCGAGCCGATCCCTGGGCCAAAGGGGATACCGCATCGGGCGACAGCAAACCGGCAACTCTCGAAACAGGCTATGTACTTCATATCCCCCCATTTGTCGAAGAAGGAGAAACCGTTCGAATCGATACCCGGACCGGTCAATATGTGGAGCGGGTTAAATAGATTTTTTTCGATAGATTTTCTCCTTTGGCACAATTGCTTCAAAATCTGCCGCACAAGTTGAAAACAGCGGACTTTCCTCTGATCCCAGACAGAGATACCCGGCATTGCAGAGACTGTTCCGAAACAGACGAAATACCCGGTTTTGAAGATTGCGATTGAAATATATCAATACATTTCTGCAGAAAATGATATGCATCTCGCCCAAAGAACCGTTAGATACCAGGTTGTGATGTACAAATCGGATATTGTTTTTCAAAGAATCACAAATGGCGATATGTGGATACTTTCTGGTAAAGTACTTCTGAAATGAGGATTTCCCACCTGCCAGAAGATAATTCAGTGTATATCCCTTCATTTTGGAATCGGCATACACTCCCTTTCCGGCATCGATCAAGATTTTTTTATTAAAATCCGTTGCAATGATCTGTGTTTTTCGATCGAGACCTTCTTCCTTAAAGAGTATGGCCGCTGAATAGACTTCTTCTCCCGATGCACATCCGGCAAGCCAGACCTTGATCAACGGCAACTCTTTGAGCATCGGGACGACATGCTCTCGAACCGCTTTGAAAAACAAAGGATCTCTGAACATTTCCGTAACATTGATGGACATATCCAGAAGGAGTTTTTCGAAACATCCTCTATCATTCAGGATATGGCGATTCAATTCTGCAATGCTCGAACACCCGGAAAAAGCCAGATTTCTCAATATCCGCCGTTGGACGGATGCCTTGGAATAACTCCGGAAATCATAGCCATATTGAATGAAAATCGCTTCGAGCAACTGTTGAATTTCAACATCCTGTTCAACAGCAATATTGTTTGACTCAGACGCCATAAGTTTATTGACCCGCAGTTGTTTTTCGGCATATCGTCTGCTGTATACAACGCATAGATATTGCATTCAAGATATCACTCACTTTTCGCTCATTTTCACCGTGAAAATACTTAACCACGAACTACACGAAAGAAAATGACATTGCTGCCTTTCCAGACCCATTATCTTGAAAGCCATTATAATCCAATCGGAATCTTTTTATGAAAGACTTGCCATGCCTTTAAAAGACATTCAGTTTCGACTTCATACCGTTGATCCCAGCGGCGCCAGACGGGCCGAGTTTACCACGGATCACGGAACGGTGCAGACTCCCGCGTTCATGCCGGTGGGAACGGCCGGTTTCGTTCGCTCCACCATGCCCAAAGATGTGGCCGACACCGGGGCTCAGGTGGTGCTGGCCAATACTTACCATTTATCACTCAGTGAACGACTGGCATCGGTTCAGCGTATGGGCGGTCTGCATCGATTCATGGGATGGAACCAGACCATTCTGACCGACTCCGGCGGGTTTCAGGTGTTCTCCCTGCCGCAGAAGGAAATCACCGAAAAAGGTGTCAGCTTTGCCTACGAAGAAAACGGGGAACGACTGTTTCTGAGCACGGAGCGATCCATGGAAATCCAGCGGGATCTCGGCGCCGATATTGTCATGGCATTTGATGAATGTGTGGAATATCCGGCAGCCGAAGCCTATGTGGAAAAAGCCCTGAAACGCACCACGCGATGGGCGGCCCGGTGCCGGGAGGTTGTCCTTCAGCCGCACCAGTTTCTGTTCGGCATTGTTCAGGGCGGTGTGTATCCGCACCTTCGTGAAAATAGCGCGTATGAGATCACCGCCATTCCATTCGATGGATTTGCCATCGGCGGAGTCAGTGTCGGAGAAGGTTTTGATCTGATGCAGACCGTTGTACAGTATACAGCGCCTTTGCTGCCGGATCATCTTCCGCGATACCTGATGGGTGTTGGTCTTCCCGAAGACCTGCTGGCGGCGGTATCGCATGGTATGGACATGTTCGACTGCGTGATTCCCACCCGATATGCCAGGCAGGGGACTCTGTTTACCCGCATGGGCAAACTCCGGATCATGGACAAGGCCTATCGCAAGGATAAATTTCCGATCGATACCCAGTGTTCATGTTATACCTGCCGGACCTACTCCCGCATGGTACTCCGGTATCTGTTTTTTACCCGTGATCCGCTGGCCGAAACCCTGGCCACCATCCACAACCTGACGCTGTATCAGGATCTGATGAAGGATATGCGGCAGGCAATCGAAGCACATCGCTTTGCCGCATTCCGGAAGGAGTGGCTTGACAGATATCACAAGGCGGGCAGAGGGCAGAGGGCAGTAGGCGGAGTGCAGAGGGCAGAAATTGTCCATATGACGTGATATCGGAAAGTTGCTGTAATTGTCATGTGATGCCGGACACCTCACTTGCTGTTCTGTTCGGCAATCCGGCGGGCGATCCGCTGGCCATCCAACGCTGCCGACACGATCCCGCCGGCATATCCGGCGCCTTCGCCGCAGGGATACAGGTTTTTTACATGAGGATGCATCAGGGTGTTCTGATCCCGTGGTATCCGGACCGGTGAGCTGGTTCGGGACTCGATGGCCAGAACCAGTGCGTCTTCGGTGAAATAGCCCTTCATTTTCCGGTCGAATGCCTGAAATGCAGCCTGTAATCGTCGGCGGATGCCGTCTGGAAGCAACGCATGAACTGGCGCGGAAACAATTCCCGGTTTATATGAGGATTTGGGCAGAACCGAAGACAGCCTGCCGGTGGTAAAATCCGTCATCCGTTGCGCCGGAGCCTGCAAACTTTCGCCGCCGGCCTGAAAAGCCCGCTGCTCCAGTTTTTTCTGAAAATCCATTGCCGCCAGTGGCCCCTTGTCCATGGAGGCCTCGATATCTTCGAGGCGGACTTCCACTACGATGCCTGAATTGGAAAACGGAGCATCCCGAGCGGCCAGACTCATGCCGTTGATGACCAGTTCACCCGGCGCGGTGGATGCCGGAACGATAAAACCACCCGGGCACATGCAAAACGAAAATACGCCCCGGCCGTCCACCTGTTCGACCAGCCGGTAACTGGCTGCCGGCAGATTGTGATGTCTTGGGGTATGGTGATATTGAATCCGGTCAATCAATGCCTGGGGATGTTCCACCCGAACACCCAGTGCAAACGGCTTCGGCTCGATCGGAATGTTTTTTCGGTAAAGCATCTCGAACATATCGCGGGCCGAATGACCGGTAGCCAGAATCACGGCATCCGCTGAAATTTTTTCTTTCTCATCCACCCAAACCCCGGATACGCTGCCGCCTTCTGTCAATAAATCCGTTACCCAGGATTCGAAATGAATTTCTCCGCCATGCGTCAGGATGGTTTCCCGAATGGATTTCACCATGCGCGGAAGGCGGTTGGAACCGATGTGCGGATGGGCATCGATCAGAATATCTTCCGAAGCTCCATGGGCAACCATCAAGGACAATATTTTGCCGATGTCCCCCCGTTTATGAGAACGGGTATAGAGTTTGCCGTCCGAATAGGTGCCGGCTCCGCCCTCTCCAAAACAATAATTGGAATGCGGATTCACAAGTCCTTGCGTGTGAAGCTTTTGAATATCTTTGCGACGGGAGGTGACATCTTTTCCCCTTTCCAGAACGATCGGCCGGATACCCTGCTCCAGAAGTTCCAGAGCGGCAAAATAACCCGCCGGACCGGCCCCGACGATCACGACCCGACGATCCTGCAGGAGTGGTTTGAAATTCATCTGAAAAGGTGTTTTTTTCTGTAACGTTTCCGAACAATACACCTCCATATCAAGTAAAAACCGGGGCATTTTCATTCTGGCATCGATGGATTTCCGATGGATTATATACGCCGGTTCGGCATCGGCCGGAAGGCTCAACCGGTTTCGAATCAGATTCAGAATTGCCGGGGGCGAATCGATGTATTCCGGATCGACATAAAGGGATATGTTGCTGCGCATAGGTTATTTCCCATGAAAAGAGAGTTGTCAGTAATCAGTAAATAGTCGAGGAATTCGATTATCATATCCTGGGGGTTAAACCAGGAATGATTCATGAGAGTTTATCGTGGAAAGCGGGAAAAACCGATATCCCGAATCACTTTATTACGGCATTGTGAGGAAAAGAGGATATGACCGATACATGCATCAATCATTCAGACAGGGAAACCCGCTTTCGGTGTATGAAACATGAGAAATTTCTTTGTCAGGAGTGTCTGCAATGCCAGGATTCGGAGATTTACTGCAAATTCCGTTCTGCCTGCCCGATCTGGTTTCTACAAAAAAAAGGGAACAAAGATTTGCTCAGTGATTAAATGGTCTTGCGCATCATTCCGGCTGCCCAGCCGCCTCCGGTCGGAGGAGCTACAGAAAGTTTGCCTCCCCCGCTGGGGGAGGGTCGGGGGGAAACAATATGACAAATTAACTGAGTTCCGCCATGCGTTCGGCAATCTTGTTGAATGCCAGGGTGACCGGCGAATCTTTGTATTTTTCCTGAAATGCACATCCGGAATCGCCGCAGGCCACCACTTTCTGATCGAATGGAATTTTTCCCAGAAAGAGGATGTTCGCATCGCCAGCGGTTTTTTCTCCACCGCCCGAACCGAACAGATCGATGTGTTCCCCGCAGTGCGGACAGGAATACCCGCTCATATTTTCAATCAACCCAAAAATATCCATTTTGACGGTTTTACAGAAACTGATGGATTTTCGGACATCGGCCAGCGAAACTTCCTGTGGGGTGGTGACAATAATGGCTTTTGCATCTGAAATGGTCTGAGCGATGGTCAGGGGTTCATCCCCGGTACCGGGCGGAGAATCGATGATCAAATAATCCAGATTTCCCCAGTCTACCTCCCCGATGAACTGTTTGATAGCGGAATATTTGACGGGACCCCGCCAGATGATGGCTTCATCCTTTCCGGCCATCAAAGATTCGATGGATACCACTTTCAGATTGTCCGAGTATTTCATGGGGGAAAGTTTCTGATGTTCGGTGACCCCAAGCATCCCATCGATACCCAGCATGCGGGGAATGTCCGGACCATGCAGATCGACATCCATGAGGCCGACCTGATACCCTTTACCGGCCAGTGCAACGGCCAGGTTGACCGACGTACTCGATTTGCCGACACCGCCCTTGCCGCTCATGACAATGAATTTATGTTTTATCTTACCCAGCGCCCCTTTGACGGATGCATCCTGTTCAGCCTGCTGTCCTTGTTTTTTTGCGGATGATGGGCACCCGCCGCTTCCCGTAATATAATCCATCGAATCTTTCCTCCATTACAAAAAAATCGGAATTAAACGCAGCAGGCAACTTCACCTGAAACAGTTTCCCGCGTCAAGGTATTGATGATTTACGCAGATTATCTGTTTCGAGTTGCCTTGTTGAAGATAACTACAGGGAAATATTGTTATGAATCAGGGGATGTCAATAGAGAAAGAACGCGATGGATATGGATCGGAAGGCTTGCGATAGTTCTGATCCATATATGAAGGATATGATTTCAATTCGCAATCAAAATGCGATGATCGACCATGATCCGCCAAAGGGCGGATTTCAAACCCGCCCCGGCCAGCCATTCAAATACGACTTGGAATTATCCGATCTTAAGAACCATACCCGCCCCGGTGTCACCGGCAGCACATCCGCCCCAGAGCAGATATCCGCCACCGGCCATAACGACTTCTTCGATACCTTCGATAATACACCGCCCGGCTGTCGGAGCCTGGGGATGTCCGTAAATCAGGGAGCTTCCATAATTATTGAAAGTCATGACATCGATGCCCATTTGTTTGGCCATGTGGATGTCATTGGCGGCAAACGGGTTATGGGTTTTGATGGCTTTAACATCCTGAATGCCGATACCGGCATTTTCAAGGGCCATTTTGACAGCCGGAACAACGGCCATGGCCATGAATCCTTTTTTGGCCCTTGAAAATCCGTAAGAAACAACCTGAATTTCAACACCGGCATCCGCGCTCAATTCCTTGGCTTTTTCACGGGTGGTTACAGTTACGGCGCAGTTGCCGTCCGCCGGATGGGTCTGTGCGCCGAACGTATGGGTACCATCCGGCAGAACCGGTTTCAATGTAGTCAGACCGTCTTTGGTTGTGGGTGTAATGCCTTCGTCATCTTCGACCAGAATCGTTTTTTTCCGGGAAAGTTTGACCTCGACCGGAAACATGTAACGTTTTTTGAACGCCTTGTCATTGGCAGATGCTTCCATATACTGTTCATAGCGTCTGAGAGCGACGGCATCGCACTCCTCACGGGTGATGCCGGTTTCCTTGGCCACGTTTTCCGCGGTCTGAATCATGGCGCCCCTGGCCCATGGGTCTTTGCTGAAATTATCCATCATCCAGTTTTCGGAAAGAACTTCACCGCCGGGACCATTGGGATTCGGCCAGATGGTATGGGGGCCGTTGGAGCAGCGATCCGTCATCAAACAATAGACGTTTTTATAGAGCCCGGTTTCGATACCCGAAGCCGCCTGAAAAATACAGGTGGTGGAGGTGGTGCAGGCCTGGCTGATCAGCATTCCCGGTGTGCTGACGGCACCGATCAGGGCTGCGGCCCAGGGGCTGCCGTAAAACCACTGGGGCTGGCCGATGGTCATCCCCAGAAACAAATAATCGAACATCATCGGATCCCATTTTTTTTCAGCCATCCATCGTTTGGTCGTTTCTGCCGCCAGAACGATGGCATGCTCATTGGCCATGCTTCCCTGCCATCTGGCAAACGGGGTGCTGTAATAGCCCTTGTACGGAATGAACGCTTTGCTTAACATTGATTTACTGCCTCCTTCTTTGGTTAGGGTTGATGTGGCATAACATAATTTTGCACGTAACGACGCGAATTCGCGAAGACTATTTACTTCGTGTGTTTCGTGTATTTCGTGGTTGACATAAATTCATGAACCATAACGTTCCCTGAGAACCCGGTGGAGAATTTTCCCCGTGCCGGTCCGGGGCATGTCTTCCGGTGTGATCAAAACGATTTTCTTGGGACGCTTATAACCGGCCATTTTCTCTTTGCACCAGTCCAGGAGCGGTTTTTCCTCGATGGGATTCCGGGGAATCACCACAGCCATGACCAGTTCTCCCCATTTTTCGTCCGGTACGCTGATGACAGCCACATCGAACACATCCGGATGATTGCCGATGATTTCCTCCACCTCGCTGGGATAAACATGTTCTCCGCCGGTAATGATCATGTTGTCTTTCCGGTCCACGATTTCGTAAAAGCCGTCTGCATCCCGGCGGGCCATGTCTCCGGCGCTGAACCATCCGTTGTTGAAGGCGCCGACGGTTTTTTCCGGAAGCTTGTAGTACTTGTCGAAAAGCATCGGGCCTTTCGAGTACAGCTCGCCGACCTGCCCATCAGGTACTTCCCGGCCATCTTCGTCCAGAATACGGATCCGCTCGGTTCCTAACGACTCGTAACCGATGGAGCCGAGTTTTCGCAACTGATCTTCCGGCCTCAGCACCGTAACGATGCCAGCTTCGGTGGAACCATAGCCTTCATACAGCGCCACACCCGGAAAAAACTCCATGATGGCTTTTTTAACACTTTTTCGGACCGGTGCGGAAGAACACAGCAGTTTCTTGATCGAGCTGACATCATACGTTCCGGCGGATCTGTCAACACTCAGAATCAGATTGTAGTGCGTCGGAATCAGCGAAATAAAGGAAATCTTTTCTCTTTCGATAATTTGCAGGATTTCTTCGGCCCGGAACGATCGGGCCGGATGCACATAGACGGAACCGCCGATATACAGGAAAGTAAATGTGAAATATGTGGAATTGATATGGCAGAGCGGCATGACATTCATGCAGATATCCTGCCGGCTGAACCCGAAATCGATGGCATTGATCAGGTAAAATGCGATGTGGGATTCATGGGAGCGAATGACCCCTTTGGGTTTGCCGGTCGTGCCCGATGTATAGATCAGAATCCAGGTGTCTTCCGGGCTGATGACCGCGTCGGGTTCATGATCGGGGGCGGAGGCCATCACCTGATCGTACGATCTGAAGCCGGCAGCCGATTTTCCCACAACGATATAGTTTTCTGCAGGAATATTTTTGAGATCGGCCTTGATTCCTTCAATGATCGGGGAGAATTCGTTATCGACAATAATCGCCTTTGCGTCGGAATTATCAACGATGTAGGCTACTTCTTTTCCAACCAGTCGAAAATTGATGGGAACCGCTACAATGCCGGTTTTGGCGGTTGCCAGATAAATCTCGATGATTTCGATGCTGTTTTCCATAAAAACAGCCACCTTGTCGCCTTTTTCGAGCCCCAGGGACAACAGTCCATTGGCCAGCCGGTTGACGCGCTGGTTCAGCTCCGGATAGGTAAAGCTTCTATCCACATCTTTCAGAGCAACGGTGTTGGGATACTTTCCGGCATTCATTTTGAGATTCTGTCCAAGATTCATCCAACAGGCCATTACTACCTCCCCATATAAAAGTTATCAGTTTTCAGTGGTCAGTGATCAATCGACAAATACATGACGTACACAGGTCGGGGGTCCGGTCCCGAACGCCTGCCCCCTGATACCTGTTTCCTGCCCCCTCTTCTTACAGATACGATCGCGCGCCGACATAACGCTGTTTGTAATACCGGGCGGAAAGCGAATCCACCCGGATTTTTTTACCCTTTCCCGGTGCATGAACGAACTTGCCATCACCGGTATACACACCTACATGAGACACCCTGCCCCATTTATTGTCCGAGAAAAAAACCAGATCACCCTTCAGCAGATCGTCACGGTGAACCGAATAACCCGTTTCAAACTGGCTCTGGGAGTTTCGAGGAAGGTTCAGCCCGTTCAGTTGGTAAACCGTCATGGTCAGTCCGCTGCAGTCAAAACCCGTTTCCGCCGAAGCCCCTCCCCACAGATAGGGGGTATCGATGAACCGTATCGAAGTATTTACGAGCTCATTCCGCAGATAATCGTTTCCCAGCCGGGATTGGCGATCCACGGCATATTCACTGGGGCTGACGATATAAAAGACTTCGATGATTCCCGATGCTTTCAATCGCTCCGCTGCTTTCCGGGCGTGTTCTTTGGCGGCAAAATCTCCAAATCGCACTTTGAACAGACCGTCTTCTGCCTTGAAATAGGTGGCGTACACGCCCTGTTCGGAAAGTGTGTCCGCCAGTTTGGCTGCATTTTCCGCAACTGCAAACGCACCGATCTGGATGGTATATCCCATGCGTTGCAGCCTTTTTTCAGGCGGCAGAGACGCCGGGGTCTGCCGGATTGTTCCGTACCCGCCGCACCCTGGTAATAACGCCACCAAAACAAATGCAACGAGTGATCCGGACAAAGGAAACGACAACCGTCTGGTCCGAAGGGTGCGAATCATATGTGTTGTTCGAGGCGTTCCATGCTTTTCATTTTATCCTCAAGGAAGGTGCGATAACGCATGATCACCCCCGAATGCTTTCAATACGCCGGCCTTGACCTTGCGTCGGTGTTGACTTTTATATCCCTGTCTCGTATTGATCAACAACATATTTCAAATCGACAGACCATCCCATGAACAGCGATATCTATAAAGTGCAGTTGGAAAATATTTTCGAAGGTCCGATGGATCTTCTCGTCTATTTGATTCATAAAAATGAAGTCAACATTTACGATATCCCGATTTCACTGATAACCGACCGTTATCTGGAATATATCGACTGGATGAAATCCATGAATGTCGATATTGCCGGCGATTTCCTGGTCATGGCGGCTACCCTTATCCAGATTAAATGCCGGATGCTGTTGCCGGTTCATGAAGATTCCGAAGCAGAAGACCCCCGAGAGGAAATCACCCGGCCGCTTCTCGAATATCTCCAAATGAAATCAGCAGCCATGCAGTTGAATGAAAGAGACCTTCTTGGGGAACACACCTTCATCAGGCCCCCGTTCAAGTCATCCGACCCCGGGTCCATCCCGGAACCCGAAATTCGGGTGGACTTGTTTGCACTCATCAAAGCATTTCAGCGAATCATCGAAAATAACGTCCCGGATATTCCTCTCGATGTGGTGGCAGACAAGCTGTCCATCAAAGATCGCATGACAGAACTCGTCCAGATTCTGAAAGAAAAAGGGTCTGTCATTTTTCAGGAATTGATTGGCGGTGCCGTTGGAAAAGTCGAAATCATCATTACTTTTCTGGCCATCCTGGAAATGGTCAAACGCAATGCCGCCCGCATCATCCAGCATGCCGATACCGACGACATCACCTTATATCTGAATGAAGCCACCCATGCCTGAACTGAAGTTTATCCTGGAAAGTTTTCTCTTTGTTGCCGAAGACCCCCTGTCCCTTGAAAAAATAAAATCGGCACTTCCCTTTAGTGATGCCAAGGCCATCAAAGAGGCCATTCAGTCGTTACAGGAGGAATACGACCAGCGAAACGGCAGTGTCTGTCTGATCGAAGTGGCCGGAGGCTACCAGTTGCGAACCCGTCCGGAATATGCCGACTGGATCAAGAAAATCATTCAGCCATCCGCGCAGCGTCTGAGCCAGGCCGCTCTGGAAACCCTGGCCATCATCGCCTATAAACAGCCGATTATCCGAAGCGACATCGAACATATCCGAGGCGTGGACAGTGGCGGCATTATCCGCATGCTGCTGGACAGAAAGCTGATCAAGATTCTGGGAAGAAAAGAAATCCCCGGCAGACCCCTGATCTATGCCACCACGCGGTATTTCCTGGAAATTTTCGGTCTGAAAGATATCAAAGAACTTCCGGCACCCAAAGATATTTCGAACCTGGGCAAACCGGCTGTCGATGCTCCGGAATAAAGGGTATCGACAAATTTATTCCACCTTTTTACGAAATCTCTTGACTTCAGAACCACAATGTCGTTATTAAAGGGCCATTCTTCGGGGCGGTTAACTCAGCGGGAGAGTGCTACCTTCACACGGTAGAAGTCGAAGGTTCAAATCCTTTACCGCCCACCAGCAAATTCAATGGGTTATCGGTAATTTTTCGATGACCCATTTTTTTTGTTGGGGATATTCTCTATCCCCAACAAAAATCTTAATGGCCAAAATCAGCATGCGCTTAATTTGGTTATCCTTACATGGCTATGATATAGCTGTCAAGGTTTGTTTTCAATGTTTGGTTCCTCCAGCAGCACAGAAAAACCGGACACGCCGGACCATTTTATCCAGTCGGGAAAATTGGTTTCAAACTAAAATTTTCCTGTTTTATTGGCACATATTTCGTGTACCAAAACCATTTTCTTGGTTTCCCGGTGCCACGAAAATGGTCAACGCCTGGCGGCCACCTCATTCTGTTCTACAGCCTTCAGACTCAAAAACGTCG
>CAYQKZ010000076.1:0-11622 GCA_964418135.1 uncultured Desulfobacterales bacterium | reverse complement strand
ACTGCGCTCGCGTTTTCCTGTGGATGCTTCTTCGATTTAGCCGGCGGCTTTTCTTCGGTTTTTTCAACAAATGTCGTTGTCAGGGGTGCATCCGGACGGGGAGGAATGGAAGATGCTTCAAAATGAATTCTGATGACATTCCCGTCCTGCTCCACAAAATAGGGTACCGATTCCCGAAGATCCAGAGCAATGATGGAATCGGTTTTCATGGCAGGCGTCTGCAACGGGCGAATCCGATCGAGCGCACTTTCAAAACGGGTGGTAATCAGAGGTAGTTTTCGGAAATCGGAAATATTGGTTCGGTGTAGCTTCAACTGCAAGGCTGTGGGCGATAGCTTTTCCATGCGGTATTCAACAGGCTTGGTGGTTCCGATAATCACCGTTGATTTCCCTTTCTTTTCGCTGGAAAAATCGATTCGATTCACCCACGCACCGCCAATTGCTTTTTTCGAATCTCCCTTATTGGGTAACCCCACCGGATACGTCCGGCTGAGAGTCTTATCACCGGCTGCAACCCCGTATCCAGAAGACAGGCTGGCCTCGGAAATAACCGCTTCCTCGATGGAAGAATCGGACATGTTTGCAGTGGTCCCAATTCCGGAAAAAGATACTTTCAAGCTGTTGCCTTCACGCAAAACTTGATAGGATACATCTCTTTTCAAAGCAATTTCGACTTTGCCAGTCTGCACGCCGCCCACCCGTGAAACCGATATATCACCAATGACAGCAGCAGTTTCAGTCAATGCTTGCTGCGCTGGAACACTGACATCCGTTTCAGGAAAAAATAAAATTACTTTCAGCGGGGAGGGCTGTTTGATGGATGTATACGACAGAACCGTATTCCCCTGAATATTCACGACATCCACTCCGGATTCATTCGAAACGTAAATCCCCGTGATTTGTTTGGGTACATCCACCTGTTGAATTTCTTGATCCGACGGCAGATTGCCCTTATCCGTGGCACAGCCAAGTATCGTTCCCATACAAAAAATCAGCAGTACCGGCATCTTGACGAATCGAGAAAACCATAAATCGTTACATTTCATGCGACTAGTCTCCGGATGGTTTCTGGAATTTCAACTCTGAATTGCGATTGACAACATTGCCCAGTGCATCTTCGATCTCTTCATCCACAACAACACGATCTTTCAGAATACTCACCACTTTCCCGGAGTGGATTCCCATATAGGTGCCCACTCCGACAATGTAGCCCTTACCGGTCGTTTCCTCTACCATCGCTTTGAACCCGGAAGGCGTCCGGACAATGGCTGTGAGCTTCAATTGCGATAAATCGACCCGCTCGAGGGGAGTCATGGGTTCACGTTTTTCCCGCCTGGCCTTTTCCACCTGCACAGGCTTGACCGGGTCGTCTTTGAGGAGCGGAACAAATGGATCGATTTTCCCTGAAGGATTGTAGGAAACTGAGATGACAGGTGTCTCTGCGGCAGCAGGTTTGGGGCTGGTTTCAGCAGCCTTTTTCTGACTGACATCGGCACCGACAGTATCAGGAGAATTTATAGTAGATGTATCAGAAGGCAACGGAATAGCTGCTCCGGACAACGGTGTCGATATCGGCATCGGTATCGGTATCGGTATCGGTTTTACTGCCTGTGGTATACCGCTAATTTTTTGACGAACGACCTCCGGTTTCACCTGTGGCGGTTCTGGCTTGCTGCATCCGGCAACAGCCGAAATTGTTACCATCAGATAAAAAATCACTACGATTCTGGATGTCTGGATCATATTTTGCGGTTTCATTCCCGGATTATTATTTTACGTTCGGTTTCTTGACACCTTTGGCAGCGTCTTTTTTTTCGGTTGCCACCGGTGCTTCCACAAATTTATAGGTCACCGCCGTACACGATGTAATCAGACGGGTGACATCGCCTGCTGGTATGGTCATTTTGGCATCCTTGCCAGGCGGAGCCATCTTGATATCCTTTATATTGACAATTCGATGTAAATTAGAGACCTTATCAAAAAACGTACCTACATGATGATATGTTCCCGCCACCGTGATGGAAACAGGTATTTCAGCATAAAAATCTTTAGCGACTTCCGCTTTGGGTTCAAACAGAATGAATTCCAACCCCGCATCATGGCCGAATTGCGAAACACTGGTCAGCAGCAGCGGAATTTCTTCTTTGTCCGGCAAGGCATTGCGAGAAACATTGAAATCATTTTCCGCATCTTTCATCTCCTGTCTGTATTTCCCGATCTGTGCTGCAACAGTTCTGGCTGCAGTCAGTTTTTGATCGAGTTCTTTGAGTTTGCCCGACATATTTTCCATCTTGGTATATTGGGGATAATAAAAGAAATACCCGAATCCACCTGCCAGGAATCCTACCGTCAGCACACATATCAAAATCCGTTGAGTGGGTGTCAGCGCTGCGATTTTTTCTATTGCCGGCTCTATAGATTCAAGAGAAGGAACGGATAATTTCATTTTTTTACAGCCTTTTCAGAGGATTCTTTTTCAAGAACCACAATTTTCCGACATATTATTTCGAAATTTTTTAATACGACGTCCTTGATGGCCTGCTGTTTGAGGGTTTTTAGGTTGACACTTGAAAACAATTTGGAACTTTCCAGTTGTATCATAAAATCCGCCACAGTTTTGTTATCCAGGGCAAGGCCATTGATTTCCACCGAATCGCTTATGGCTGATAAGCTTGTAAACCACATGCGTCCCGGTATCACCATGCTGGTCATGGCATCCAGCAGAATAACCGAAGACTTACGGTTCATTTCGAGATTTTTAATGACTGCTGTTTTCTTCTTCAAAATATCCAGCTTTTTCTTGATCTCATCGATTTCTTTGGTCAACACCGTCAGCTCGTCCAGCTGCTTCGTAGATGTTTTGATTCGATTTTCCATATCCAGAATCTTGCGATTGAGAGATACTGCCAAATATGACATTCCCAGAGAAAGGAATATCAACGCCAGAATAAAGATGGATATCTGCCGCCGAACATTCTCTTTTTTCTGTGCCTTGCGAAAAGGCAGTAGGTTAATTCGTATCATTTATCACCAATTCTTCGGATCGCCAACCCCATGCATATCGCAGCCTGCGGGGCTGCTTTTTCGAGAAAAGACGAATCGATCCGTTTATCAATGGAAAATTTCGCGAAAGGGTTGATGATTTCTACATCCGAAGAAGTCTCTGATGCCAGTGTATGGCGAAATTCCGTTATGTTGGCCCCTCCACCACTCAACAGAATTTTACTGATTTGATCATCCGGGTATGTTGAATAGAAAAAATCAATGGCCCGCCGAATCTCAAGGCACCAGTCACCAATCACTGCAGAAACGATGGAAGTGATTTCCTGCGAGGCTATCTTTTCGGAATCACCTGCTATTTTTATTGTTTCAGCAGCTTCCAGGGAACATGATGCTTTATCCGAAATGATATGATTGATTTGATTGCAGCCCAAGGATACATCCCGCATGAATAGTGATGCACTGTTCCGGACAATATTCAATGATGTTTTGCCGGCACCGATATCGATCAAAGCGACGACATCATCCATGTTGTCGTAATTCGCCTCATAAATATTCTGAAGTGCAAACGCATCGATATCGATGACACAAGGCCGCAGGCCGGACATTTCAATCAGGTTGACATACTCGGCGACAAGATCTTTTTTGGCGGCAACCAGAATCACATCAAGCCTGTTGGCGCTGATGGAACTCTCCCCAAGAATCTGAAAATCCAGATTCACATCAGTGATATCAAAAGGAATATATTGTTCCGCCTCGTATTGAATGGTTTCTTGCAGTTCCGCGTCCGTCATTGTCTGAACCTGAATTTTTTTGACAATGACCGAATACCCGCCAATTGAAACAGCCACATTTTTTTCTCTGACTTTCTGATCATTGAAAAGTTTGCGAATTGCTTGCGCAACGGTTTGTGAATTTTTGACAACCCCATCTTCGATAACCCCGTTCGGTATGTCAATCATTCCGAACTTGTTCAACATATACCCACTTTTTCGAGTTGTAAAAACCTCACACAGTTTAATCGTTTTGGAACCGATATCAAGTCCGATCAAATGGTTTTTTTTTGTAAATTGCATATGTGGGTTGAAACCTGTCTATATGGATTATCGAATTTTCTACAACCATTCCAAATAAGAAATATATCAATCTGAAATAGCATTTTTTCATCGTCCGATGAAAAAGCGGCATATCAAACTTTATCGTGAAAATACATTCAAACCCGGAATATAAGATGGGTGTAACGGAGTGAACGCAAACAACCCATCCCACGAGGTATTTTTTCAAATTGGGGTGAATCTCAAGGACCGATTCTTGAAGGTTAATTTTGAAATTGACTTTAAATAATCAAATAGTCAATAATTATTCTTTTAAATTTCTGAAATACTGGCATGTCGTCAGATTCTTATCCATATGTGCAAAAAAATCGAATTGAAATACCATAACGATCTTTCATCTTTGCCTTGACTTTGAAATCGGTGTTGCCTATATATTTGTGAATATTTATAATTCATCTTCCATCATGCCAATGACTTCATCAGAAACCGATAAGATAAAACCCTTCAGATTGGTAAAATTCTTTACGATAATCAGCCTGCTGGTTATCTTTTTTGGTGCGATGGTGCTAAGTTTTCTGAACATTCACTGGGCAAGATCGCTGCAATTGAAAAAAAGTGAAGAATATGCGATGGTTATCGTTGAAAATCTGAATCATCAGGTATTTTTACAGTTTATTATTCCGGTCGTCCTGAAGTTCGGAAAAATTGAATTGAGCAACCCCGATCAGTTCGAGAGAATGGATACTATTGTAAGAAGCACACTGCATAGCTTCAAAGTGGATATGGTCAATATTTATGACACCAACAATACCATTTCCTATAGTTTCGACAAACAGCTTATCGGGCGCAAAAATTTGGGCGGCACCGGCTACGAATATGCCATTACCGGTACACCGACTTCCACACTGGTTCAACGGGGGAATTCCTGGGAAATTCCCATGGGTTTCCCCAAGGAAAGCCGTTTGACGACTTTTGCGCCGATTCGAGCGGAACGGCAGTTTCTGCGTATTTCAGGACCTATTCTGGGAGTTGTTGAGATTGTTCAAGATATCTCTGAAGATTACCACACCATTCTCCGTTTTCAACTGTTGGTGATTGCCACCTGCATCGTGGTAATGAGCATTCTGATCGGCGTTCTGATTTATGTGGTTCAACGCGGAGAATCCATCATTCAACAACGCACTCAGGAACAGCTCAGCTTAAAAGAAAAATTGGCTCAGTCCGAGCGGTTGTCCTCCCTTGGAGAGATGATAGCAGGCATCTCTCATGAAATTCGTAATCCTTTAGGAATCATCAGAAGCTCTGCAGAATTATTGAAGAAGAAGGTGGCTCAGTTCGATCCTTCCAATTCCATCCCGGATATCATTGTTGAAGAATCCAACAGACTCAATCTCATTATTACCGATTTTCTCAATTTCGCCAAACCCAGACATCCCCATCGTAGAACCTGTCGGCTCGAAGACATTCTTGAAAAAAACATTGTTTTCATCTCGCCTCAAATTCAGGATCAGGGATACATCATTATCAAGGATTTTGCCCATTATTTACCCGAAATTATGGCAGATTCGGACATGCTGTATCAGGCGTTCCTGAATATTTTCATGAATGCGATTCAGGCCATGCCGGAAGGCGGAAAAATTCAGGTCGGCATCCAGGCCGCTGTCAATATCTTCACCATTTATATTGAAGATGAAGGCCCCGGCGTCTCTGAAGATCTATTGGAAAAAATATGGGATCCGTTTTTCACGACCAAGGAAAAAGGAACTGGACTCGGACTAGGGATCGTAAAAAACATCATCGAATCCCATAGCGGCCGGATTCGGATCGAAAATCGAAAGGAAGGAACCGGTATTCGCGTGATCGTTGAACTACCCATCACTCACAGCGATGAAACAGCGGTTCCATAACCCAGTATGTTTTATTCAATATATCGGATGGGAGCCGGACTGTCCGGCTGTGATATTCCCTGGCGAATCACCAAAGTTTTTCCGATTTCAACTCCATCTGAAACCACATCCGGATGATACGACCGTCCTTTTCTGTGAAATGTTCCTATGCGGGGATACCGTGTCGAAAAATACTGTTTCAACTGATTATCCGTTATGGGAACCAATGAACGCTCTCCTGAAACGGTTTTGCCAACGGATGATTCCTTTTCCAGCTTCATTTTGAATCCGGATAAAATGCCGGATGCAAAATCCGTTTTTCGATATCGGTTCATTTTAGCATCGGCATTGTATCGATCCCATTCTGCATCAATAAACCAGCCGATAAAATCAAAAACATAGGTGGCAATCTGAAGATTCCGGGCGGTTCCACTGATTTCAAGAACCCTTCCCATTTTTCCTTTTTCAATGACATAGGCGCTGATCCAGATGCCTTTTACAAAATAAAAATCCATCAGAAGATGCGCCAACGAATAATCCTCTGCAAAATGCCTGAGCGCCGGGTTTCCAACAAAAATGCTGAAATAATCCCTGGGCGTATTTCGAACGATCTGCTCTGTTTCGTATTTCACCATCAGCTCGTGGGCTTTGATCATGGCGGATTCCGCTTCATGAATATTGTTGCTTTGAGCCAGGGCCAGAAGTTTTTGAATCCGGAGCTTGATTTTGTCGGTGTCGGATTCCGATGTCTGAAGAATTTGGCGACTGAGCGGAATATATGTTCCACTTGCCCTGGGATTGGCATTCAGCATCCGGCAGGCATTCTGAAAGCAAGTACCATGAGCAGGCTCCCGAAAGGCATGCAACGCTTCCGTTGCAATCTGGTGAGCCATTTCATGGTAAAGCACCTCGCGGATATCGTTCCAGGAATGATTCATGACAAAGTGACGGCCAAGACCGATCTCCCGCTTTTCAGACGACCAGCATCCCAACCTGTTTTTGTAATCATACAAGGAAAACATCGGCTTGTGCACCATTTTCCGCAAGTCTGCCTTGACACACCCCAGAGCGGCATCCCATTCACAGGACAAGCCGTGAAGGATGCGCTGTTCGAGACTTTCCAAAACGCGATGACTGGATGATTTCATGGAATATCCACTGCCTTCAGATAAGCCTGATAGGTTCGCTGAATTCCTTCCAAAAGGGAAATGCCGGGTTTCCATCCCAAACTGTTCAATACGGAAACATCCAGAAGTTTCTGCGGCATTCCATCAGGCTGCGCAGCATCCCAGATTACAGTACCCGAATAGCCGATGACCGACCGAACCATTTCCGCCAGTTCACGAATGGTTAAATCCACGCCAGACCCCAGGTTGATATGGGATATTCGGCCGTTCCGGATGGCGCGGTCATAAGTGTTGTTATCCATCTGCATGACAAAAACGGTTCCGGATGCCATATCGTCCACATGGAGAAATTCCCGCCGGGCCGAGCCGGTTCCCCACAGATGAACATTCGGAACCCCCGTATCGGAAAGCTGAATAGATTCTCTATGTTGAATGTCTGCTCCGTATGGAAAAGGAATACACAAATGGGTTCGCAATGACTCCGGGATCGGACCATTGACGGTTTCATCATTCTGAATGGCCCGCCAGTCGCTGCTTTGTGCAAGCCTGGCCAAATGGAATTTCCGGATCAAGGCCGGCAGAACATGGGAGTTGTTGAGATCGTATGTATCGTTCGTACCGTATAGATTCGTCGGCATCACGCAGCGATATCGGGTTCCATGCTGACGATTGTACGATTGACAGAGTTCGATGCCGGCAATTTTGGCAATGGCATAAGGCTGATTGGTCGGTTCGAGATATCCGGAAAGCAGCGTCGTTTCCTTCATCGGCTGATCCGCATTTTTTGGATAAATGCAGGAGCTTCCCAGAAACATGAGGTGCTGGACCCCGGCGCTGAAAGCTTCATGAATCACGTTGCATTCGATCATCAGGTTCTGATAAATGAAATCCGCGCGATAGGTATTGTTGGCATAAATCCCACCGACTTTTGCAGCGGCAAGCACCACATAATCGATGGGTTCTGTCCGAAAAAAACGGCGCACTGCCTGCTGATCCAGCAAGTCCAGTTCCCGGTGCGTTCGGGTAATCAGATGCGGATATCCTGCGGCAGTCAGACATCGCACAATCGCAGACCCCACCATGCCGCGATGACCTGCAACAAATATCCTTGAATCCAGTGACAATGAGGGTACTGAAGACATCAAAGCCTCTATAACTTATTCAAAATGATTATAAACTTGGAACCCTTCCTTCTCGACAAGAAAATCTTTTCGTGCTTCCATCATATCTTTGTCTACCATGATTCGAATCAGTTCTTCAAAATTCATTTTAGGCGCCCAGCCCAGAATCGTTTTGGCCTTTGTCGGATCTCCCAGCAGAAATTCCACCTCCGCAGGCCTGAAATAGCGGGGATCGATGCTGACGACAATTTGTCCGGGCTCGGGCGGGTTCTTCAGACTTTGCCCGCAATTTTCTGCAAAGGAGACAGAATCGATCACCCCCGTTTCGTCAATGCCCGAACCGCTCCATGTCAGATGGATACCAACGGCGGCAAAAGCCTTTTCGACGAATTCACGGACAGAATGGATGCTTCCGGTAGCAATCACAAAATCTTCCGGTGACGAATGCTGAAGCATCCGCCACATTGCCTCCACATAATCTCCGGCATATCCCCAGTCTCTCTGAGAATTGAGGTTGCCCAAATAAAGGCTGTCTTGCAACCCAAGCCGGATTCTGGCAACCGCACGGGTGATCTTCCGGGTAACGAACGTTTCCCCTCGAATCGGAGACTCATGATTGAACAAAATTCCATTACAGGCAAACATGCCGTAGGCTTCACGATAATTCACCGTAATCCAGTAGGCATAGACTTTGGCGGCGCCATAAGGGCTACGGGGGTAAAACGGCGTAGTCTCCTTCTGCGGAATTTCCTGCACTTTCCCATACATTTCGCTGGTCGATGCCTGATAGAAACGGGTATGACCTTCCAGCCCCAGAATCCGAATGGCTTCAAGGATTCTGAGTGTACCAAGCGCATCCGAATTGGCGGTATATTCCGGGGTTTCAAACGATACCTGAACATGGCTCTGCGCTGCCAGATTGTATATCTCGTCCGGTTTCACTTCCTGAACAATCCGGATCAGATTGGTGGCGTCGGTGAGATCCCCGTAATGCATCAGAAAATGCACATCGGTTTCATGCGGATCTCTGTAAAGATGATCGACCCGACGGGTATTGAAAGAAGATGCCCTCCGTTTGATACCATGAACTTCATACCCTTTTCTTAATAAAAATTCGGCCAGATAGGCTCCATCCTGCCCGGTAACACCGGTAATCAACGCTCGTTTCATAATGACAGTCTCTGATCTTTCGCGTATTTCGTGGTTAATACATTTTCACGCTAAAATATTCACGTTTCATTCAGATTTTTACGGATTTCCCAACGAATATATTGTATCGTCTCTTGTATATATGACATACTATTTTTCCAGGTTTATTGCAAGCAATGCAAAACAATGAACCGTTTGATACATATCCATGGATGGTATAAAGATAAATTCATTATAAATATCAGGAGATATCATGAACGTTTTAGTATTGGGTGGATGCGGAATTACGGGCAAGGGAGCGTTGTTTGATCTTTCGAAGAACCCGCTGGTGAATCGCATTGTCTGTGCAGATATGGACCCGGAACGGGTTGGTTCCATAAAATATATTCAACAGGACAGAATCATCCCGACACACTTGAATGCTCAGGATCGGTCGGCCATGGCTGCATTGATGAAACAGGAAATCGATATCGTCATTGACCTCTTACCGTCCCAATTCATCCGCTCCGTAGCAGAAGCGGCAATTGAAGCCGGTGTAAGTGTCATCAACACGAACTATGGGTATGACATTCTCGATCTCCACGAAGCTGCAAGCCGTCGCGGCATTGCCATCATGCCGGAGTGCGGGCTGGACCCGGGAATCGATCTGGTAATTTATGGTTACGGCCTACGCCAGTTCGATGAACTCCATGTACTCAATTCTTACTGTGGCGGTCTGCCGGAAAAAAAAGCCTGTACCAACCCATTGAATTACAAAATCAGTTGGAATTGGGACATGGTGTTGAAAACACAGAAACGCAGCGCCTCTTTAATCAAAGACCGCCGTCAGATAGACATCTCCGCAGAAGATCAGCACGAGAATCCGTTCATTCATGAAATCGAATTCCCCGGGCTGGGCAGGCTCGAAGCCTTTCCGAACGGCAATGCCGCCCGATTCGCCGAATTGCTTGGAGTCAATGATACCATTCATGAAACCGGACGGTACACCCTTCGCTGGCCCGGATGGTGCAATTTCTGGAATCCACTGAAAAAACTGGGCTTCCTCAGCGATGACCCGGTACCGGGACTTTCCAGCAACATTACCCCTCACCAGTTTCTGGCAATCATGCTCGAACCCAAGCTTCAGTACCGGGACGATGAAAGAGATCTTGCCGTAATGCAGAATGTCTTTTCAGGAATCAAGGACGGAAAAAAGAAAACGCTTGTCATCAATGTGCTGATTGAACGGAATCTAAACACGGGGCTCATGGCGATGGCCGCCGGTGTCAGTTACCCAGCATGTATTGCAGCCGAAATGATCGCAACCGGGGTAATTTTCGAAAAAGGGGTGCTTTCCCCCGTCCGACATATACCGACCGGCCTGTTTATGTCTCAGCTTCAAAGCCGAGGGATCGTTATCGAAGAAATGATTGAAATCTAATTGTTTGGATTACAAATTCGAACAATCGATGCGGCAGCCCTTTTTTTCGAAACATTCAAAGATTCTGGAGAGGAGACGGACTTCGAAACCTGACCGGCGGCCGAATACTTCTATCCGATCGGAGTATCAGCACGGTAGATGCGGTTGCTTCGGTGTGAAGCACCAGAAGCGAGCCGTAATCGACGATATCGAGCATCGACTCGGTGGCATATTCTTCGCAAATGGCATATGTCTGGCCAGTCTGCACGCCATCTTCCGATCCTCTGTTGATGAATGCGATCGCGTCATCTCCAAGTATCTTGACATCTTCTTCGGCCTTGAATATCCGACCGAATATCTCATCCGTTACAGGATTCAGCTTAACCTTGGATGAAATAGGAACATACGGCAGAAGAATGTCGTTGACCATAATCGACCGAAATGCCTTTTCGATTTTAGCAACCGCAAAGTTTTCGCGACTTTCTACAATACGAATCAGGCCCGTCTTGTAATACTGAAAGCCGACGATCTGTTTTGCTTCATCGATGATTCTCTTGGAATCAGGGTCTCTGACTGGAATCGGTGGACGATATACGGCAAACATATCTCCCACTTGCAACGGCATCATATCGGAGGGCACCACATAAATGATTTCACCCTGACCCAATATCGTTTTATTGACATCCTTGTCGCCTCTGATCATGGAAATATGCCCTGATGCCGCTACGGGTTTGTCTTTGACAAACCCGATACGATGAATGGACGAATATACATAGTATCTGGATTCCACAACAGGCGCAGGGGTTTCAACGACAGGCTGATCTGGCAATTCAGGAGGCACGGAAGCCTCCCAGACCTGATGATACAACCTCAGCCTATCGCCTG
>CAYQKZ010000075.1:9899-11678 GCA_964418135.1 uncultured Desulfobacterales bacterium | reverse complement strand
ATCCAGAGCTTCATTCTGGCACGCGACAAGGCCACATTGATGCGGCGTTCATCTTGATATATCCGGGGAATCGTATCGCTGCCCGGATGCATGCAAAGCGACAGCATTATGATGTCCCGCTCATCCCCCTGAAAACGATCGACCGTATCGACAAGTTGATTCCAGAACGCCGGTTCGACCCAATCTTCGAAGCGCTGTTCGAGCGTTCGTCTAATCAATGCCACCTGGGCCCTGTATGGTGCGATGATGCCGATGGTCGGCTTTCCGTCGGCATACCTCAACGGCCAGCCACCATCGACCAGGGTCTGGATCATCTCCGCAATCCAAAGCGATTCTTCGATGGACTGCTTCATGGCGACATTCGCAGCGGACGGTTCGATATGCACCAATGAGATACAGTCGTTTTGCTTCATTAACGGATGATCGATCATGACAGGATACTCGCGCGATGCACATCCGTCGGCGGTGCGCAGGTTGCCGCCATAGAATGTGCTTCCGATAAAATCGGAAAGAGCAGGCGGCATGCGATGCTGCGTATCGAGTCGAACCAAAATGCTCTCCTGCATGGACGTATCCTCTGCGATGCTTTCAAACAGCGTCTTTTCGAGAATGGCAGACGTTTCACCCGCAACCACCGGCGGAAGCTGTTTATGATCCCCCACAAGAATCCATCGTTGCGCCAGCCTCAGGACGCCCATGATGTTTGGGGTGATGATCTGGGACGCCTCGTCCACAATGACGACATCAAAAAGCATAGAATCATCGGAAATCATCATCCCCGGCAGGGTGTCGTACTGTCCGGAAAGCCACGCATGGGTTGTGCCGATATACACGCAATGACGATGCAAAACGGTTTTCAACTCCGCCTGACGGGTTGCCAGATCCAACAGCATCTCTGTGGGGGCGGACCTGGTGAAATTCCTGTCTGAACGATCGAGGATATGATCGAGGCATTTATCGCAATGCCGGGAGGATACGTTTTCAACACGACCCAGCTTTCTGATCTCGACTTCGGGTGCGATGGACGCCACCTTCGTCAATACCTCATCCGCTGCCCGATGCGTGTAAGTGGCAATGGCGATACGGCTGCCCGCTGCGGTAAGGGCTTTGACGATGAGTGATAATGCGTAGGTCTTGCCGGTTCCAGGTGGGCCTTGAATGAGCAGGATATCTTGAAGTCCCAGTGCCATCTCTATGGCGCGGCGTTGCATCGGTAAAGGCTGGGGAGCAATACCCAACGCATCATACGGAACCGGTTGATTCGGTCTGAAGGGTCTTGGCTCGCCAGCCAGAAATCTCCGGATCGAACCCAATGTTTTCCCGGTGGATTCGGGACAAGCCCATAGTGCGTAAATCGCTGCAAAATTCCGCGAAAAGGCAGCTTCCGGCGAATTGACATCGAGGTAAGCCGGCTCAAACCTTAATGTTTCGATATCCTGGGGTAAGATGACAACCGCTTGGGTTTTGTCGATGCTGCTGATGAAAACTTCCATGCAACTTCCCCGGACAGGCCCTGCCGCATCACTCAGAAAACAGGGATCACCCTCCCGGAGTTCGGAGCTGTTTCCTTCGGGGAACCGAAGTTCAAGAAAGCCTTCCGGCGATACGGAACCGGAAGGTGCGACAGGAAGGCAGATTCCCTCACCGATGCGACTCTCTGGTGTGGCTTGCAGCAACCGGCCTTGTTGCATCCGGATCGCCTGATATTCCGCCAGCAGCGCATGTCACCCCGCGCACCGTGCCCCACCAGTAAATGCCGTTGGAGTCGGTGCCGCTATT
>CAYQKZ010000075.1:4038-9889 GCA_964418135.1 uncultured Desulfobacterales bacterium | reverse complement strand
TCGTCGATACGGGTTGATGCCATGAGGGGGCGTAAATGTGCCGATGTTAAATCGCCTCCCGTCAGCCCGAGTTGGTGAAGCCGGATGCATTGCGACGCTTTACCCAACCGAACACATGCCTTGCATTTGTTCGGATTGGTCTGGAAATCCAGGGAGCCTGTAAAGTCGATGCGTACCAGTTCATTGCGCAAATTCATCATCTCGATGGCTGTTTCTACCGTAAACGGCAACAATTTGACCATCGTTTCCGCAGGCAGCGGCGGACCGCCATCGCGCATCTGTTTGGCCTGATTGCCGGTGTAAACCACACACGGTGGGTCCAACGGTCCGATGCCGAGTTGGGTAAGCAGCAAGTGATAGGCACAAACCTGGAAGGCATGTCCGGAATTGGCTTTGGCGCCCCATGACTTGCCTGTTTTCAGTTCGATCGCCTGCCACTTGCCATTCGTCTTTCTGACCAGCGCATCGATTTTTCCTTTCATCCCCACATCGGGATTGATCACGTACCGTTCGACATACAGATCTTTCAGCGACGCTCCATCCAGAGGGGAACAGGCACTCCGTGCCAATGCATTCAGGTGATCACGCGCATCCTGGTAATGCGCTTCCACAGAAAGGTTCTGCATGGTCAGCCCTGGCAATTGGCGATCCAATTCTCTGTGACAGTACTCGATCAGTCCCTGTCGGTCGCCCGGATACCTGAGCATGAAATCGAACACGCTGTGAACGAGCGCCCCGCGCAGCAATGCCTGGTTGGTTTTCGGAAATGTGTAGCGATCCATCAGATAGTTTCGTGGACAATAATCGAATTGGGTCAGCGCACTGACATTGACCAGATAGCTTGGCTGCACCACGATCATCGGATACCGATCTTCGGCCTCGTTTGGATCATCGGGAAACCGGAATTGCCCCGAAGTGTAGTGAACATTCAGCAGATTGATGTCGATATCCGGAGCGTTTCCCCGGGAAGAGACAACATGAAGGATATCCGATGCCGCATGGGCACTGTCGGCAAGATACGCAGGCACTCTGAGACGTGCAGCGCGTTTCAAGCCGTTTTCCACATACGCCAATGACATGTGCCAACCGCCTGCGTCATCCTTGGCGCAGGCCGTCAGCGTGGTGGAGACAACAGGATTGAAGCCATCGATCGGGTTGCGTGACGGATCGACAATGCCGCCAGCCGTTTTTCTGCCGGATACAAGGGCCTCAGAGGGATCAACAGCGATTACTTCACCAGGGGGATCGTTGGGATATGTCAACGCAGGATTCATTTTTACTTATTATCACAATGATGTTTTCTTGCACAAGCATTGATCAATCGATTATAATCAAGCAGATTTTGAATTTTATAATAAATAACGCTATGATCATATAAATGTACTTTCTTTGTCTTGATTACAAAAATGCCAGATTGAACGGTTCTGGCCGGTTCTGTCTGGGTAGTTCTCAAACTCCCATCAATAAGTGGACATTGCTTGACGCCACGGATGGCACATTGGAGCTGTTACGTTTATTCGTCATCTCCTGCATAGGTCCCAACCACCTGAAGCGACTTCCTTTTTCGTATGAAAAACTTTGCGGTGATGACGCAGGTCCCCTATTGACCAGGAATTTGCGAGTGCTTCACCATTCAACGGATAATCATAAAGGCCGTGATCCGATGGTCGCAGGCTATACACAAATCGAGACCAATGGGAATATACGAAAGCCGGGTTATATCCGAGAAGGGCTAAGTTCACAAGAAGTTGCCGTTATGAACCCACGTGATAAATCCCGTGTTGGACGAGATTTTATTCTGGCTTACGGCGATGATTTCAATGTTCAAAAAAGTGACGAGGCATTTGACAGCAATGACGCTTTTTTCCGCAACCGATACCATCATTCCCTGTTTTCCTCTGCGGTTTCACTGACCAACCCGGTGGCGTTCCTGGAGCTTCTTTTTTATCGTGGAGGAAAGTACAAACGGCATGCCTCATGCCATGCTCTCGATAGGCTATCCCGATTAATGAATGATTATGGCGTATTGGATATACGCCATCGGTGGCAAAGACCATCTGCGGCAGAACATATATGGAATGAACTTCCCAGCCACATGCATAAGCCCTTCACGCTCATTCTGGATGCCATTCGATATACGTTGTTTGCATATCCAAAAATGAAAACACCTCTGGATATCCCTGGCCTGTTTCTTCTTCATCAACCCAATCGCCATTGCCATGACGATTATTTCTCCGACTTTCTGGCAATCACGGATGAACTGTTTCCCAACATGCAGTTTGTCATCACGGTGCCTGAAGAAAAACGACATTTGATCCCTGGCGACTTGTTGAAAAAGAAGCTTCCACTGCCGTTATTGGCCAAAGAAACATCCCCCCATCCGGTCGAAAGTAAAAAAGTTGATATCCTGCTTATTGATGTCGATAGCCGGATACCCAATGTGGCGTTGATGAAGCTTTCCCGTCATTTCAAACAGCAGGGATACAAGGTAAGGCTGAGCCGTGATATAACCCTTGATAGTTCGGCACGGGAGATATATGCCAGTTGTATATTCTCGTTGCCGCCATCCGCCGAAAAAATTCGAAAACTTCAGCATTATTATGGTCATTCATTGCAATTGGGCGGTTCCGGATTCGATGTCACAAAGCGTCTTCCTGAAGATATCGAGATGTTGCCGGCCGATTATGACTTGTATCCGGAACTCGATGATCGCGCCATCGGTTTTTTATCGCGAGGATGTCCGCTGCATTGCCCTTTCTGCATCGTACCGCTTAAGGAGGGATTGCCTCGACAGGTCAGCGACCTACAGACATTGCTTGAAAATGACAGGCGGAAAAAATTGATTCTACTTGATGATAATCTATTGTCGCTTTCTCATGCAGATCATCTTCTCCATGAAATGGTTTCTCGAAACATCATGGTCAATTTCACGCAGACACTGGATTTACGATTCGTCGATCGTCAC
This sequence comes from uncultured Desulfobacterales bacterium, assembly GCA_964418135.1. Taxonomy (GTDB): domain Bacteria; phylum Desulfobacterota; class Desulfobacteria; order Desulfobacterales; family Desulfatirhabdiaceae; genus RAAP-1. The sequence goes on along the minus strand of CAYQKZ010000075.1, from coordinate 6,924 downwards.
AGGGCTGCCCTCCTTAGACAGATTCGTTGCAGCAACACACGATTTACCCGCAGCAATTATCATTTCAGTCTCAATGACACCAGCCATCTTGATTTTGTCCGGAAAAAATACGAACTGTTCGGATTCTCTTCTGCAGACAATGTTGAATTTGTCTGTATGTACGGTTTCAACACGACTTTGGCCGAAGATGTGGAACGCTTCCGTTTTTTGCGAAGCCTGCGTGGCGCCTATGTTTTCACTCAGAAATATCAGCCTGTTCCCGGAGGCCCGGCGCCTGACATTGAAAATTTCTTCGAAGGCGATGCGTACCGGTTGATTACAGAATTGATCTGTATTCAATTCACCCAGAATATGAAAAGTATGGAAAACTATTATCGCTGGATCAGTCGAAACTATGCCGATGTCTTTGGTCAATTGCACATGCCTTTGGTAAACACAATTTTTCGTTATAATAACAAACAGAACAAAGGTCGCTATATTGAAACCATGACAGGATTGAAAAAATGAATGGTCTGAATAGCAAACAGATTTTAAACTGCTCCATACAAGAAATCGAGCAACTGAAAGCGTTGGCTTCAAGTACGACCGCCGGGATCTGGCGGATCAAACGGGCAAAGGCATTACTGGGTGTGCTTCAGGGAATCAGTCCGGAAAAATTGATGTATCAGGTACGTGTACCTGTCGCTTCCATTGTCCAATGCATCGACAACTTTGTCCGAATCAGAATGGCCTATTTCGACAAGCCGGATCGTTCCCCGACAAAGAGAGAATCTGCTGTCGAGAAAATGCTGGCAATGCTCGACAATCCCCCCTCAGTTCCTTCAGACACTGCTGAACATTTTTCCCTGCGCTACATTGGTATCCAATTCACAGAAAATCAGATACGCATGATTCGTGAAATGATCAGCAATGAACCCAAGCCATACCGATCTATCATAGCCAGGCAGGTGTGTTCGACCTTCAATCTATACGGAGAAAATGGAAAGCCCAGATTTTCTGTGGTCATAGACATTCTAAAACGCATGGCAATGGACAACCTTATCTGTATCCCTGTAATGAAATCCGGTAAACGTACTTTGTCGGCCTCTTCGCCTAAGAAAGTTATTGTACAACAGGAAATAGAAAATAGATCGTATTCTCAATCCCTTTCTTTTTATGTGGTTCTGGTACAAAAGCCCGAAGAAAATGCTTTATGGAATTCGATGATTTATCATTATCATTATATCCCGACTTGTCGGCTTTTCGGTCAACAGCTTCGTTATTTAATTTTTCAAAAGACGAATGGATCATTGCTGGAACATTCAGACCTCGGAATTCCCATAGCTGCACTGAGTTTTTCATCGCCCTCGTGGCGCGTTTCCTGCCGAGATAATTACATCGGATGGAATGATGCCCAACGGGTGCTGAATCTACCATTAGTGATCAACAATTCCCGTTTTCTGATCCTTCCCTGGATAAAGATTCAGAATCTTGCTTCATCCATACTTGGCACCATCGGTCGAAGAGTTGGACAGGACTGGGAAACTCTGTATCACCGCAGACCTGTTCTGATGGAATCTTTTGTTGAACGTGATCGATTTTCTGGAACCTGTTATAGAGCAGCCAATTGGGTGGAAGTTGGAACAACCGTTGGTTACAGCCTGCATGGTTGGGAAATGCGGAAACGCCAAGCTACCAAATCGGTTTTTTTGCGGCCGCTTCAAAAGAACTTCAGGGATATCCTGTCCCAGAATCACAAATGGTTTCCACCCGCTTTTTCACGGTAAACATTCAATCGACTCCGCTTTCAATAAATTCTTCTCACTCCCCCTCCCTGCAGAATATCACTGGAGGAGAGTAACTAAAGGATGACACGATGGATTACATCCGAATAACGGCAGAAGCCCGCGGCCACGTTTTTTTGATGGGCCTCGACCGATCCAAAAAACGAAACGCCTTCGACCTCGAAATGTACGAAGAACTCGCCCACACATATGGTGAACTCGACAGGAACCCCGAGTTCCGCTGCGGCGTCTTGTTTGCCCATAGCAAGCATTTTACATCGGGGCTGGAACGCGACAAATGGGCCGGCGTGTTCGAAAGCGGGCAGTGGACCATCCCGGACGGCTGTATTCACCCGCTGGGCATCGACACGGCGGTACTGTGCCGCAAACCGTTGGTCATGGCCATTCAAGGCATTTGCTTTACCATCGGTTTCGAATTACTGCCGGCACAGGACATCCGGGTGGCTTCCACAGACGCCGGCATTGCCTTGCTTGAAGTCAAACGTGGCATCTATCCCGTTGGCGGCGGAGGGGAACGATGATGAAAACGCCGGATGCCGGCTGGATACGTATGCGGTTCAAGCGGAACAAGGTTTGGGCATCCGTCGATGCGGCCGGGAAAATGATTGTTCAAAACGGAAAAGTCCTGATCAAATATCAAAAAGAACAGAATTATGAGTACTGGGTGCGTGAAGCGGACATCCGGCCTATAGATGCAACTGCCGCCGATGATCCGGTCGAGGCTCGTCCAAAAACTGAAAAAACCCGAACACTTCCCCCGCTGTCGGCCGAATCGTCCCTTCCTGAAGATCCTGACTGTATTCACATTTATACGGACGGCGCGTCATCGGGAAATCCCGGTCCGTCGGGAATCGGGGTTTTTTTTCGCTATCGGGGGCATGAAAAGGAAATTTCACGAAATATCGGCATGGGTACCAACAATATTGCGGAACTCGAAGCGATTCGAACCGCGCTGAAAGAAGTCAAAAATCGGGATTTGCCGGTAAGAATCTACACGGACAGCGGCTATGCCTACGGACTGCTGGTGAATGGGTGGAAAGCCCTGAAAAACACGGAACTTGTCAACGACATCCGCACCCTGATGAAAGGGTTCAACAACCTG
>CAYQKZ010000075.1:0-4019 GCA_964418135.1 uncultured Desulfobacterales bacterium | reverse complement strand
TAGCAGGCAATGAAAGGGCGGACAGGCTGGCCACATCTGCGATTTTGCAGAAGCCGTAAAAGAAAAAGGAGTAATGGCAACCGCCACGACTCCTTTATACTGCATGATAACGGCAAATTCGAAAAAAAACTGGAATTTGCCGATCGTTTATTTTTACTGAAATCAGGACTTTTCGGATTTCAAGGTGGAAATCTCTTTTTTCAGATCATCGATTTCCTGTTTGTATTTATCTACACTGTCGGCTGCAGGAGCAGGTGCTGGTTTGTCGTCTTTTTTCCAGGTATCCTTCAGCTCGTCAAATCCAAGGTAAAGTGCCAGACCACCGCCCAGAAGCAGCATGATAGGAAGCACGCCTGCCAGAATCTGCAAGAATTCTTTAAACCAAATAGAAACACCGATAAGTCCCAATACTGCAGCTACTGCACCACCGATCAAAGTTTTCATAGAAAAATACCCCCTCCTTTAATGTTATCCGTTATTTGAAATGCAGCAAAAGTTTTATATGCAAAGTGCATGGTAATGATTTCAACCAGATATCTATTGTAATTCTCAATAAAGCGTGATTATTAAAAAATTATCATAAGATCAGGCTTTACGCAAGTTCAAAATTGTCCATTCGTGTTTTTGAAATCTTAACATTCCATACAATTCTTGGTAAGGTCGGCATCGAATGAAACCGGATAGCAGCCGTCAAAGCAAGCCTTACAGAAACATTCTTCAGGGTCTTCAATGCCTGTCGAGTCCAACAGCCCCCGCAGGCTCAGATAATGCAGCGAATCGAGCCCCAGAAAATCCCTGAGTTCATCCACCTTCATGCGGGAAGCGATCAGTTCACCTTTGGTCGAGAAATCGATGCCGTAATGACAGGGATAGCGATGGGCCGGACCACTGACCCGAAGGTGAATTTTTTTGACACCCAGTTCCCGAAGCGCCTTGACGCGGGTTCGTACGGTCGTACCACGGATAATGGAATCCTCGATGATGACGATATCCTTGCCCTTGAGAAGTTCCTTGACAGGGTTGAGCTTGATGCGGACACCGAAATCCCGCATGCTCTGGGTCGGCTGAATAAACGTCCGTCCCACATAGTGGTTACGGATCATGCCCATTTCAAAGGGAATACCGGAGGTCTCCGAATACCCCAGGGCGGCATACGTTCCGGAATCCGGAAACGGCATGATCAGATCGGCCTCAACCGGAGCCTCTCGTGCCAGTTGACGGCCATGGGCCTTGCGGGTAAGATAAACGTTTCGGCCAAAAATCGTGCTGTCCGGCCTGGCAAAATAGATAAATTCGAAAATACAGAAGGACCGGCAATCGGCAGCCGGTGTTTGTATGCTGCGGATCCCGTCCTGGTTGATGATGACAATTTCCCCCGGATTCAACTCCCGGATGAATTCGGCTTCCACGAGATCCAATGCACAGGTTTCCGACGCCAGTACGTAATGGCCGTTCAACCGCCCCAGACAGAGCGGTCTGAATCCATGGGGGTCCTTGATACCGACAATTTCCCCTTTGTTGGTCATCACAATCAGGGAAAAAGCCCCTTTGATCCGCGAAACCGCTTCGATCAAGGCTTTTTCAAAGCCCATACCCAGATTTTTGACGAAAAGGTGAAGAAACACTTCACTGTCCGTTGTGGTTTGAAAAATGGAGCCCGATTCTTCCAGCTCATTTTTCAACACATGGGCATTGACGAGATTGCCGTTATGGGCTACGGCATAGGATCGCTGGCGGTGATGGACGACAAACGGCTGCGCATTGTTCAAAATGGAACTGCCGGTGGTGGAATATCGGACATGACCGATGGCGATATCTCCATTTAGAAGTTCGAGGCAAGGCTTTTTGAACACATCCGACACCAGCCCCATCCCTTTGTGGGCAATGATCTGATTGTTCTGGATGACAGCAATGCCCGCACTTTCCTGGCCCCGATGCTGCAATGCATAAAGCCCGAAATACGCCAGTCGGGCCGCATCCGGATGGCCGTGAATGCCGAACAGACCGCAAGATTCACGCGGTTTGTCTTCCGCGTCACAATTTTCGAATTCAAAAGAAGGCGTTTCGATCATGGTCATTTCTCGTCTTTCAATATTCCTGAAGGGATTTTACCGAAAGATCCTTTTGTTTCATGGCGGCAATGGCCTTGGTCATGGCAATTGCGCCGGCCAGGGTCGTGGTGTACGGTATGTTGTATTTGATGGCGGCACGCCTTAAATAATACCCATCGCGTTTGGTTTCATTACCGAATCCGGTGTTGACGATAAGTTGAATTTCCCGGTTCATGATCGCATCCACCACATGCGGCCGGCCCGCCGACACTTTGTTGACCATTCGGCTGGGAATGCCGCTGCTTTCAAAATAAACGCCGGTACCGCGAGTCGTCATTATCGTAAATCCGATTTCATAAAGCTGTTTGGCCACAGCCAGTGCAGCGGGCTTATCCCGATCCTTGACGCTGATAAAAACCGTTCCTTTCAGGGGCAGATTCTGGCCGGCGCCAAGCTGGGCCTTGGCATAGGCCGATCCCAGATCTTCGTCGATTCCCATGACTTCACCCGTGGATTTCATCTCGGGACCTAGCAGGATATCGACATCCGGAAAACGGTTAAACGGCATGACCGCTTCCTTCACGGATATGTGGGATGGAATTTGTTCTGTTGTCAGCCCCAGCTCTTTCAGGGTTTTGCCGAGCATGATCTTGGTGGCCAGCTTGGCAAGGGGCACACCGGTGGCTTTGCTGACAAATGGGATGGTTCTGGACGCCCTTGGATTGACTTCCAGAACATAAAGGCTGTCGTTTTTGACGGCATACTGCACATTCATCAACCCGATGACATTCAGTTCCGCGGCCATGGATTTGGTGGCACGGGTGATTTCCGCGATAATTTCCGGTTTCAGGCTGTACGGCGGCAGCACACACGCGGAATCACCGGAATGAATGCCGGCTTCCTCGATGTGTTCCATGATGCCGCCGATGATGGTGGTTTCTCCGTCGGAGATGGCATCCACATCGACTTCGACCGCATCTTCCAGAAACTTGTCGATCAGTACCGGGTGATCGGGTGAGGCGGCAATGGCCAGCAGGGTGAAATTTTCCAATTCCTTCGGATCATAGACGATCTTCATGGCTCTTCCGCCCAGAACGTAAGAGGGACGGACAACGACCGGAAATCCGATGGCTTCGGCCACAACAACGGCCTCGGCTACAGAAACGGCCGTGCCGTTTTCCGGCTGAATCAGCCCCAGCTTGTGGAGCATGGCCTGAAAGAGTTTTCGGTCTTCTGCCCGATCGATACTTTCGGGCTGAGTTCCCAGAATGGGCACACCCGCTTTATACAGGGATGAAGAGAGGTTGAGCGGTGTCTGACCCCCGAACTGAACGATGACGCCAAAAGGCTTTTCCGTTTCGACGATGTGAAGGACATCCTCTTGGGTCAATGGTTCGAAATAGAGTTTATCCGAAGTGTCGTAATCCGTACTGACGGTTTCGGGGTTGCTGTTGACCATGATACTTTCCACCCCTTCTTCCCGAAGGGCAAAAGAGGCATGCACGCAGCAGTAGTCGAATTCGATTCCCTGTCCGATCCGGTTGGGCCCGCCTCCCAGAATCATGACTTTTTTTCGGTCCGACACCCTGGCTTCGTTTTCCATTTCATACGTGGAATAATAATAGGGAGTGGCGGCCTGAAACTCGGCCGCACAGGTGTCCACCAGTTTATATACCGGAAGAATATTTTCTTTCATGCGCCGTTGTTTGACGGACAGCTCATCCGAGCCTAGAAGGTTGGCGATCTGAATATCTGAAAATCCCATGGACTTGGCATGCCTGAGCTGTAGCGAAGACATGTCTTTCCCGGAGTCGGCAATGACCTGCTCCATTTCCACGATTTGTCGGATCTGATCCAGAAACCACGGATCGATCCGGGTCAGCGTATAAATGGTCTGGATATCCATGCCGGCTTTCAAGGCATGCCGAAGATAGAATATCCGCTGGGAATTGGGAGTTGCCAGATACT
>CAYQKZ010000074.1:0-11694 GCA_964418135.1 uncultured Desulfobacterales bacterium | reverse complement strand
TCACAACAAAGATATCCCCTGGTATATGGCAAAGAATGCCTGGGGACGCTTTTTGACAGTTGATGAACAACCCGATATCCGATTCTGGAGATTAGATGACCTAAGAAAGTTTGATATCGGTGACATGAGCTGTGACGCTCCATATGGTTATTGGGATAGCCATGGAAGGACGCAGAAACAGGTACCTGGCACAACCATTTGTACACTCGAAGAGGTTTTCATGCTTGTCAAAGCGTGGGGTAATGATAACGTCTGCTTGAACATCGAAACAAAATCCTATCCATATCCTGTTAACCCAATCAATCCTGATCCAGCCGTTTTTGTTAAGAGATTTTATGACCTGGTAAAAAAACATAATATGCAAGAAAGGGTGTTCCTGCAATCCTTTGACTGGCGAACCTTGGTCGAGATGAAGAAGCTTGATCCGAGAATTCCGACAGTTGCACTGACCGGTAACCAGCCATCATGGAACAGCGAAGGAGACGAGGGTGATTATCAATGGCTGAACCGAAAAGAGCCTTCACCTTGGATGGCGGGTCTTAACATTAAGGATTTCGGTGGTGACATTGTCAAAGCGGCACATGCCATTAATGCAGATGTGATATCACCATATCATATCGAATTAACAAAAGAAATTATAGACGAAGCACATTTTTTTGGAATGCATGTTATTCCATATACAGTCAATGATCCCTCAAGAATGAGAGAACTCATCAACATGGGCGTGGATGGCATTATTACTGACAGGCCAGCAACCCTACGAGTGATTTGTCAAGAACTGGAAATAAAGCTGCCAGTTCCTGATCCAAATCCTGCGGGCAAACCTTACTATACTGGCGTTGATGGACTATGATAATTGTCGATCAATAGTGACGATATTTACAAAGCTGTAATCAATTCCGTTCTTCCCTGTCTCTTTTTTAAGACCGCTTGGACAATCTACCTGAAAGGAGATCCAGATGCCGATTATCACCATTTCCAGAGGAAGCTATTTTTATGGCAAGTCCATCGCTGAAAAACTGGCGCAAAAATTAAACTATGCCTGTGTGTCACGAGACGAAATCATCGAGAATCTTGACGAATTCCATCTGCCGGAAATTAAACTGGTAAGGGAGCTTAAAGACGCTTATTCCATCCTTGACCGTTTTCCTCATGGCAAGAAACGTTTCATTGCAGCGATCCGGTCGGCAATTCTTAATCGTTTTCTCGCCAGCAATGTAGTGTATCATGGACTGGTGGGACATTATTTTGTCAGTAGTATTTCGCACGTTCTCAAGGTCAGAATTATTTCCGATATTGAAACCAGGGTGGTGGGTGAAATGGGCAGAGAAAACATTTCTGAGGAAAAAGCACGCTATATCCTGAAAAAAGACGATGAAGAGAGGCGTAAATGGGCGATGTTTCTCTATGGTGTTGATCTCGCCGATCCAGAAGCATACAATTTGGTCATCAGAATCGGACATTTGTCAGAGGATGATGCTGTGGACATCATCGCCAGTACCGTATGCCTTTCTTCTTTTCAGGAAACAGTCGAATCCAGGGCAGAGTTGGCGGATCTGGCACTTACATCCACGGTCATTCGAAAGCTGTTCGATTTTCCCCATGCCGATGTCATTTCCAGGAACAGTCAAGTAAAAATTACAATTAAGGTTCCACAGGAACAGCAATCACTGATTCGTGACCGGGTAGGTCAGGTAATGTCATCCATTGATGGGATAAATGATTATGTGATTCAGTTCGAATCATATTTCTAAACCGATTGAGTCCACATCTCGGCTCTACGAATATCTGAAAGTCTATGGCCGATTATTTGGGAGATTTCCTTGAACACGCAAAAAGAAAATTCTGAAGTTGATATGATCCCCGGCCTGTCGATGATTCATGCCAATCATCTTGAAGACCTGCGGGATGTGGCGGTGAAGTGGATCAAGCACAGGCCGCTGAAACCCCTGGAAAACGAAATATTTCTGATTCAGAGCAATGGCATGGCCCAATGGCTCAAGCTGGGGCTGGCGGATGACGATGCGTGCGGTATTGCCGCAGCCATGGAAATGCAGATGCCGGCCCGTTTTTTGTGGCGCGCCTATCGAGCGGTTCTCGGCAAAAACACCGTTCCGAGGGAATCGCCGTTTGAAAAAAATCGCCTGACCTGGCGGTTGTTCGAAATGCTGCCGGAGCTGATGAAAATGGATTGTTTTTTGCCGCTGGCCCGGTATCTCGCCGATGACACAGACCTGCGCAAGCGCTATCAACTGGCCTGCCGTCTGGCCGACATTTTCGACCAGTATCAGGTCTATCGGGCCGACTGGCTGATCGACTGGGAAAACGGCATCGACCAGATGCGAAACGCGCTGGGCGTGCCGACCGAAATACCGATCGATCGACGCTGGCAGGCCGAACTCTGGCGCAATATCGTTCAGCGGGTTCCATTAAACAAGAACCAGGACAGTCGATCCAGCCTCCATCGCCGGTTTCTGACCACTATAGACGATCTGAAAACAAGACCGGCCGATCTGCCGCGGCGGGTGATCGTCTTTGGCATCTGCTCTTTGCCCAAACAGGCCCTGGAAACGCTTCATGCCATATCCCGATTCAGTCAGGTCATTGTCTGTGTTCACAATCCCTGCCGGCATTTCTGGGCGGATATCATCGAAGACAAAGACCTGCTGAGAATCGCATCCGTCAGACATCCTCGGAAATCCCGCATGCCCGACCTTCTGGAACCCGAGCTTTTGCATCAGCACGTCAACCCGCTTCTGGCGGCCTGGGGCAAACAAGGGCGTGATTACATGGGGTTGCTGGCTGAATACGACCGACCGGAAACCTACGAGGCGAATTTTGCCCAAATCGATATCTTTCGGGATGTCATTTCGGAAGATTCCAAGAATCGCCTGCTGCACCAGGTTCAGCAGGCGATTCTCGATCTGACGCCTCTTCCAACCGATGTGGAAGACAGGCCCTTTGTCGATGCCGACGATGGTTCGATTCAGTTTCATCTGGCGCACAGTCCGCAGCGGGAAGTGGAAATCCTCCACGATCAGCTTCTGTCGTGTTTTGCCCATAATTCTGAGCTTCTTCCGCAGGATATCATCGTCATGACTCCGGTTATCGATGCGTATGCGCCTCATATCGAAGCCGTATTCGGCAATATCCGGCCGTCGAATCGGCGGTATATCCCGTTTACGGTGGCCGACAGCCCGGAGCGAGCCGGGGTCCCCATGGTCGAGGCGATCGACAAGCTGCTTCACCTGCCGGAATCCCGAATGGCGGTCAGCGATGTCATCGATCTTCTGGATGTTCCGGCTTTTCGGAAACGGTTCGCTCTGAATGAATCGAATCTGCCGAAACTCCGGCAGTGGATTGAAGGTTCCGGAATCCGCTGGGGGCTGAGCGCCAACCATCGCACAGGGTTCGAGCTTCCCGACGGCCTCGAACAGAATACCTGGTTATTCGGCCTGCGGCGCATGCTGCTGGGCTATGCAACCGGAGAAGGTTCGCCCTGGCAGGGGATCGAACCATATGAAGAAGTCGGCGGTCTGGAAGCCGCCCTCGTGGGCCCGCTGGCAGGTATTCTGGAAACTCTCGATCGGTATTGCCGTGAGCTGAATCGGCCGACTGATCCGGAAAACTGGTTTGTGCGCATTCGGGATATTCTGAAAGAATGCTTCGATCCGACCGACATGGCCGAGCAATTGGTGCAAAGCCGGGTGGAAATGGAACTCGATAAGTGGCTGAGTGCCTGCCGGGATGCAGAGCTGACCGAAGCACTGCCGCTGTCGGTGGTGCGTGAAGCGTTTCTGGGTGCAGTTCAGGAATCCGGCATGTCTCAGAAGTTTCTGGCCGGCAAGGTCAATTTCTGCACCCTGATGCCCATGCGGGCCATTCCATTCAAAGTGGTCTGTCTGCTTGGCATGAACGATGGCCAATATCCGCGAAGCCGTCCGCCTCTGGATTTTGATTTGATGGCCATGGACGGCGCCTATCGCCCCGGAGACCGCTCCCGCCGGGAAGACGATCGCTATCTCTTTCTCGAAGCCCTGCTGTCGGCTCGGGAAAAACTCTATATTTCCTACATCGGCCGCAATATCCGCGATAACAGCGTACAGATGCCTTCGGTGCTGCTCGGCCAACTGCGCGATTATCTGGCCGCTGGCTGGAGGCTGCGCGAAGCAAATCCAAAAGCCGATGCAACGGAACAGGGTGCTGGCCAGGCACTCCTGAAACACCTGACCTGCCAGCATCCGCTTCAGCCGTTCAGCAGGGCGTATTTTCTGCCGGACCGAAACCCGGCTCTGTTCACTTATGCAAAAGAGTGGCGGGAAATTCTGAATTCAAGCGCTGCTCCGCCTCCGGAAACCCCGTTGTCGGATCTGCCGGCGCAACCGATCGATGGCCCGTTGCAGATAAACGATCTGATCCGCTTTCTGAAGCATCCGGTCGATATGTTTTTTAACCGCCGGCTGAACGTCTATTTCGATGACATCCACGTGACGGTTGAAGATCAGGAACCGTTTGCCCTGGATCGGCTGGCGCCCTTCAGCCTCGGCACCCGGTTGCTGACTGCAGGACTGGCCGCCGGACCGGATAAAGCCAGCCATGCCGTTCATGAAGAAGCCAATCGCCTCCGCCGTTCCGGATGTCTGCCGCTGAACGGTTTCGGCGAATTGTCGGCGGATGCTCTGAGCGATCGGGTCCTGAGGATGCTTGAACATCACGATAAGCTATGGAGTCAGTGGCACGTGATCAGGGGTCAGGGGGTGGAAGAAATCCGGTTGTCTGTTCCGGCGTTGCCGGGTGTTTATCTGGAAGACTGGCTAAACGGGTTGCGGATGGCCGGTTCGAAAGAAGGCCAAGCCGTTGCCCGCTGGGAGTTTTATGGGGATAATATTCTGGGGGAAACCGGTAAGATTTCGCGGTTGACGCCTGCTGTGGGATCTTGGGTGAAGCATCTGGCCGGTTGTGCGCAGGCCATGCCGCTGACCAGCTTTCTGGTGGCACCGGACGGAGTGGCGGAAATGGTTCCGCTGGATCAGGGCTGTGCTGAAAAATGGCTGAATCAGATCCTGACAGACTGGGAATCGGGGTTGAATCATCCGCTGCCGGTCACAGCCAGAAGCGCTCTGGCGTTTCTGTCGGTGATCCATGCCGACAATGCCGGAAGCGATGCGGATACCCTGCGGAACAAAGCCAGGGAAGCAGCCCGTAAAGTGTATGAGGGGGATGGCTGGCATTCGTCGGGAGAGCTGGGATACAACCATTATCTCAACCGCACCTATCCCGATTTCAACGCCATGTGGCAGGCAGACGGCAACCGGTTTCAACAGTTGGCGGAATCTCTGTATCTGCCGATGCAGCAGCATATCCGGATTATGAAATAGGTTGACCGTTGACCGTTCACCGTTGACCGTTAATGATCATCTGAAAGTCTATAGCAACTCCATTTTTCTGTATTTCGTGTATTTCGTGGTTAAAGGAAACGCTCATGGTTAATATTCTGGATCCGCTGACATTTCCCCTGCATGGCGTTCGCCTGATCGAAGCCAGTGCCGGCACCGGCAAAACCTATACGATAGCAGCGCTCTACCTCCGGCTGGTGCTGGGGCATGGTGAAGCAGATGACGCGATCGCGCCCCTGACACCCCCGCAGATACTGGTTGTAACCTTCACCAATGCCGCCACAGAGGAATTGCGGGATCGTATCCGCAGCCGTCTGACCGAGGCTGCGGATTTTTTCCGCGGCAAAGGCCGGGGGGATGACTATCTGCATGCCCTGAGAAATGCGTATGATCCCGACCAATGGCTGGGATGTGCCGGACGCCTGGACCGTTCGGCGCAATGGATGGATGAATCCGCCATTTACACCATTCATGCCTGGTGCCGGCAGATGATCGGCCAGCACGCATTCGACAGCGGCGGCCTCTTCGATCTCGAACTGAACACCCGGAACCGGGAGCTGCTGGAAGAAGCTGCCTGCGACTACTGGCGCAGCCATTTCTATTCCCAGCCCAGAGAAATCATCTCCGAGCTGCTGCCCATCTGTTCCACTCCCCAGGAATTGCTGAAAAAAATCGAACCCTTGATCAAAGAGCCGATTCATGATCCAATCGATCCTGTCATCCAGATCGCCAATCGCCTTCAGGCAATCGAGACCGCCCGACACGCCTGGGTTTCGGATTTTGACCGTGCGATGGATCTGGTTTTCGAGGCCCAGAAAAATAAAATTCTGAACGGCAACCAGTACCGGATCGATTCTTTGAAAAAATGGCAGGAATCGATGCGTGTCTGGGTGCTGGAAAACGGCCCCCTGCCTGATGAAAAACCGCTGCAAAAATTTTCCAGCACCGGACTGGCAGCGGGCGTAAACAAAAATAAAACCGCGCCAACGCATCCGGCCTTCGATGCCATGGATCGGCTCAATGAAGCCCTGGCGGAACTGGACATCGATACGACTCTCTTTTCCCATGCCGCCGCCGACATCGCGCGCCGCGTCCAGCAGGCAAAAGACCGCTCATCCCAACTGGATTTCGACGACCTGCTGACCCATCTCCACGATGCACTGACCCACTCGGAAAGCGGTCAGTTGGCCCATATCATCCGCAGCCAGTTTCCAGTGGCCATGATCGACGAGTTTCAGGACACCGATCCGGTTCAGTATGCCATTTTCCGCAATATTTATAACAAGGGGGCAGGGTGCAGGGGGCAGGGGGCAGAAAAAGCGTCTTTGCTTTCCGATTCCTGTTCCCTGCCCCCTGCACCCTCCACTCTTTTGATGATCGGGGATCCCAAACAATCGATTTACGCCTTTCGCGGTGCGGATATCCACACCTATCTGACAGCACGCGGGGATGCCGATGAGATGCCGTATACACTGGGCAAGAATTTTCGATCCACGGAAGGGTTGGTCGCGGCGGTCAATCAGGTGTTTGGGGTTGGGGCCGGGTATCCGGACGGGGCGTTTTTGTTTCAGGATCGGATTCCGTTTACAGAAGTTGCGGCAGAAGGGCGCACGGATCGGTTCATGGTAGACGGCAGGCCGGTGGCGGCCATGACGTTTCTGTATATCCAGCAGGATGCGCCGATGAATAAAACCGGGGACAAGGGCTACATTCAACAGATGGCTGAATCGACGGCCGGTGAAATCGTACGGTGGTTGAATCTGGCGGAAGCAACGACGCCACAGGCTGGATTCGAGACATCGGACGGCGCTTTTTGCGCCCTGCGTCCGGCGGATATCGCCATTCTGGTAAGGGATGGCAACGAAGCCCGTGCGATGCGTCGAGAACTCGACAGGCGCGGGGTGCGCAGTGTGTATCTCTCCGACAAGGATTCCGTGTTCGACACACCCGAGGCCAATGAATTGCTTTATTTGATGCGTGCCTGTGCGCAACCCGAAGAGGAGCGATTTCTGAGAGCGGCCCTGGCCACCGGAGTGGTTGCGATGTCCTTCGATGCATTGGATCGACTCGTTCAGGATGAAGACGCCTGGGAAGACACGATCGGCCGGTTTCGAAATTTCCGCGAGATCTGGCGGCAGCAGGGGGTCTTACCCATGCTGCGTCAGATGTTTCAGGAATTCAAGATTCCCTCCCGCCTCCTGAATCAGACCGGCGGTGAAAGAACGCTGACCAATCTGCTGCATCTGTCGGAAATGCTTCAGGCGGCATCGGCCGGTCTGCACGGGGAACAGGCCCTGATCCGGTGGCTGGCCGAGCAACTGGAACAGCCGGAAACCGCTGTCGATGATCAGATTCTGCGGCTGGAAAGTGACGAAGAGCTGATTCGGGTGATCACCATCCATAAATCCAAAGGTTTGGAATACCCGGTGGTGTTTCTGCCCTTCATTTGCAGTTATCGCAAGGTAACGGACAGCCGAAATCCGGTGGTGACCATCCACGATGAAAACGGCAATCGCCGGCTGATCCGGAAGCCGGGAGAAAATGAATTGGCAATGGCCGACAGAGAACGGCTGGCCGAAGATCTGCGGTTGCTCTATGTGGCGATAACCCGCGCCAAATATGCCTGCCGACTCGGAATCGGTGTGATGGGAAGAGACAACAGCATCGAGGGATCTGCACTGGGCTATCTGCTGTCTGCCGGTGAGGCCATTTCTCCGGATCGACTGGCCGATAGACTGGCCGTATTGAAAGGAAATTGCCCGCATATCGAAACAGCGCCCCTGCCTGAACCCGGCGAGGCACGGTATCAGCCAAGGATTGAATCTCCGATTTTAAACGATGCATGGACTTTTTCCGGCAACATTCCTGCGGACTGGTGGATAGCCAGTTATTCCCGGATGGTGAAAGGGGCGCACCACATGGAATCCGATGCTTTGGCTGCGGCAAATGCCGGTATGGAATCCATTCCATCCGCTGATCCGCCGATCCGTTCGGTTCCTGTTTTACCGAATTCGGCCAAAGAGGATCATCTGCTCGAAACCCTGTCTGAACCCCCCGGGCTTCTGCCGCCTGGGGGAGCTGCCCGATCCATTCATGGATTCTTCCGGGGCCCGGAGCCGGGAAGTTTTCTGCATGACATTCTGGAATGGGCTGCCAATGAAGGATTTGCAGACCTGGTTTCCCGTCCCAAAGATATTTTCGGAAAGATCGGCGATCTGTGCCGTCGCAGGAATTGGAAAGACTGGGATGAGATTCTGGCGGAGTGGCTTTTAAACCTTCTTCAGACGCCGATCCAGTTGATGGAAAACAGCGATGACATGCCACTGATGCTGGCAGCGCTTTCCCGGCAGGACTGCTTTCCGGAAATGGAGTTCTGGCTCACCGGCCACGGGGTGACTGCACGGAAACTGGATATTGCCGTAACGGACGCCATTCTGCCGAATGCGCCCCGTCCCCGGCTTTTGGACAATACGGTCAACGGGATGCTCAATGGCTTTATCGATCTGGTATTCTGCTATCAAGACCGCTATTATGTTCTGGATTATAAATCCAACCACCTCGGAGACAATGCGGCCGCTTACGAAACCAGGGCCATGGAAAAAGCCATGCTGGAACATCGCTACGATATTCAATATGTACTCTATACCCTGGCCCTGCATCGGCTGCTGAAACTCAGACTGCCCGACTACGATTACGAGAAACATATCGGCGGTGCGGTTTACCTTTTTCTGCGGGGAGTTGACGACAGTGGCCATGGCGTCTTTCTGGATCGGCCGCCGCAAGAATTGATCGAAACCCTCGATAAGGCTTTTGCCGCCCGGGAGGTTCGCCATGCAGATTGATGAACTGATCCGCGGACTGGAAGATTGGGTGAACCGGGGATGGATCCGGTCTCTGGATCTGGCGTTTGTGAAATTTTTATTGAACGAGGCGCCGAATGCGTCCGGGGAAGTCCTGCTGGCTGCCGCACTGGCCGGCCACCAGTTGGGACGCGGGCATATCTGTCTGGATCTGAAGGCGGCCCTGGATGATCCGAGTACGGTTTTGTCTCTGCCGCCCGAAGGGGAGGAAACGCCGTCCGGCAGCCCGTTGGAGCTTTTGTCCGGCATGACCCTGGACGGCTGGCAGAAAAGCCTGAGTCCGTCGTCACTGGTGGCAGAAGGCGCCGGCAATACGCCGCTGGTGCTGTCTTCGGGTCGGGTGTATCTGCGGCGTTACTGGCAATATATGCGGCAGGTCGCTCAGGGGATTTTGTGTCGGATCACGGATTCGGATGCGTCCATGAGTCTGCCCGATAACCTCAAAGACCGGCTGGATGTCCTGTTTCAATCGATTCGAAGTGATAAAGAACAGGCCGGAATCGATGTTCACTGGCAGAGTGTCGGGGTGGCCATTGCGGCCAACAGTGCCTTTACCGTGATTTCCGGTGGACCCGGCACCGGGAAAACCACGACTGTGGTTCGGCTGCTGGCGCTGTTTCAGGATTTGGCCATCGAGCAGGGCCGCCCCCTGCGGATCTGTCTGGCCGCGCCCACGGGTAAAGCGGCTGCCAGACTGACCGAGTCCATCGGAGGTGCGTTTGAGAAATTGCCGATCGAGATACGGAACCGACTGCCCATGAAAGCCACCACCCTGCATCGACTGCTGGGCAGTCGGCCGGATACTCGGCAGTTTGTCCACCATGCGCAGAATCCGCTGCATGTCGATCTGGTTATCGTGGACGAGGCATCGATGATCGATCTCGAAATGATGGCATCCCTTCTGGAAGCCCTGCCGCCGCATGCCCGGCTGGTGCTGCTGGGAGATAAAGATCAACTGGCGTCGGTCGAGGCCGGGTCTGTGCTGGGAGATATCTGCGCGCATGCCGATAAAGACTGTTACTTGCCTTCAACGATTGCATGGCTTCGAAAATACACGGGATTTGATTTATCCGCGCATGTGGGAAACGGCACGAAACTGGATCAGCAAATCGTCGTCCTGCGCACGAGCCACCGGTTTGGCGAAAAAAGCGGCATTGGTAAAATGGCTGAAGCAGTCAACGCCGGAAAATCGGAAAAGGTTGCCGACGTCTGGCATCGAGGTTTTGGGGATATTGCCCAACTGAACATCCAGAGTCTGGACGATGAAAAATTTTCCCGTCTGGTGCTGGATGGGCATCCTGCCGGGTTTTCAGGTGCCGATGGATCCAATTCGCCGGTCGGATACCGGGCCTACCTGGAAATCGTTCGGTCGGGTCCGCCCCGGCATTCCGGAGCCGAAGATGACTGGATGCGGCATGTACTCGATGCATTTGGCCGTTTCCAGTTGATTGCCGCAGTCCGCAAAGGCCGATGGGGCGTGGACGGTTTAAACGAAAAGACCGCCGCAATTCTCCGCCGCGCCGGGCTGATCCGGACAACCGATGGATGGTATGCGGGCCGGCCTGTCATGGTAACGCGAAACGATTACAGTCTGGGATTGATGAACGGCGATGTCGGCATTGTCTTGCCAGTTGCCGCGGGGGTGGGTTCGGCTGAAACGAAGAATCGGGCGGTATTTCTCATGCCGGACAACACCCTGAAAAAAGTGCTGACGTCTCGGCTTTCAGAGGTGGAAACCGTGTATGCCATGACGGTTCATAAATCTCAGGGGTCAGAATTTCAGCATACGGCCATGGTCCTGCCCGATGCCATGAATCCGGTGCTGACGCGGGAGCTGGTCTATACCGGCATTACCCGCGCCCGAAACTGGTTTACGCTGGTCTGCCCGTCCTAGGCGGTTCTGGAACAGGCCGTGCAGCGGCGGACGCACCGTGCATCCGGATTGGGTGATCTGTTGACCGAACAGTTACGCATTGACAAAGCATAGTCGCTGCTATAGAAATTCGGACTCGAATCATCATTTTTTTACTTTTCGCTCATTTTCACCGTTAATTATAAAAGGATGGCTGATAATGGCATACATGGCGAAATACACACGTATCCCCAGCGGATATCTGGGCCAAATAGCAGAATGGCCGGAAGTCGTGACAGAGGGCAAGGATATCGACGAATGCCGTGAAATGCTTCGTGACGCACTGCGGGAAATGATTCTTGCCTATCGTGATCTCGGGAAAATTGTTCCTTCCGGGTTCGACCTGCTGGAGCCTATTGCAGTGGAACCGGAATATGTCCGTAAAACTGCGTGATCTGGTTCAATATCTTCAGAAAAACGGCTTTCGTGTTGTGCGTGAAGGCGGCAATCATGCCATCTATTCAAACGGCATCAAGGTCGTTCCGGTAAAAAGACACAGGCAGTTCGACAGGATTACCGCAAATGA
>CAYQKZ010000073.1:0-11710 GCA_964418135.1 uncultured Desulfobacterales bacterium | reverse complement strand
TCATCCCGGACATTGGACTGAATTTTGGCCTGCATGGCGGACAGATCCACTTCCCGGGACAGCAGTTCGTTGACTTTCTGAAGTCGTTCAACCGAATCGACGATTTCCAGAACCATCTGAGATTCTTCGATTTTAAGCCTGAGATTCGAAGCCACCAGATCCGCCAGCTTGCCCGGATCATCGATGCTTTCCAGAATTGCACTGACATCGCCGGTCATTTCTCCCCGGAAAGCCAGGATTTTTTCGGAATTTTCTCGGACATTGCGCATCAGTGCCTGGATTTCGATCGTCATTTCCAGGATGGGATCCGAGGCAATGATCTCATGTTTGACACGATACAAGGATTTCTTGCGGGTATACTGAAGAATTCTGGCTTTTGCCACGCCCTGAACCAGTGCTTTCACCCGGCCGTCCGGGAGTTTGAGCATCCGCAGGATTCGGCCGATGGTGCCGATATTGTAAATCTGGTCAGGATTGGGGTTTTCAACGCCAGTATCTTTCTGGGTTGCCAGAAAAATGAATCCTTCCTTGGCGACCGCTTCTTCAACGGCCAGAACGGATTTTTCCCGTCCCACAAAGAGAGGAAGCAGCATATCGGTAAAAATTACGATATCCCGTACTGACATCAGCGGAAGGATATCCGGGATGCTGGACCCTCTTTCATCTTCTTCAATAATACTGATCAAATCGTCTTTATCGGTTTCTGCCATTGCGACTCCAGAACTGATGGTCTATAGTGAACTTTGAAGATGATTGCCGATCGCGTCGACCAGACATCCTTCATGTAAGAGTGGATTTTATATGTAAACGAATTACATTAATACATCTTTTTTCATTAACAATGTTTTTTCTTGATTTTTTATGACATGACCGGCACCGATGCAATGGCTGAAAGGCATATGTCATAAGTATTTTTCTGGAGGTATCGATATGTCACCAATTACCATGGAAGATAAGCGCTATCTGCTCGATCTTGCCAGAACGGTTATTCTGGATCGTTTGGGCCGGAAACCGACCGATCCGCTGCCGGCAGGAAGTTCACCCGAATTCATGGAGAAAAGAGGTTGTTTTGTCACCCTGCATATCAACGGCCGGTTGAGAGGGTGCATCGGTACGATCGAGCCCGTCAAAACGCTGAGTTCCGCCATCAAGGAAAATGCCGTTCTTGCAGGATTTCAAGATTCGAGATTTTCACCGGTCACCTGCGAAGAAATGGAAAAAATTACAATTGAAATCAGTATCTTGACCAAGCCGGTTCCGCTCTGTTTTCAGAATGCGGAAGACCTGAAAATGCAGTTGAAACCCGGTGTGCATGGTGTCATCCTTTCCAAAGGCTTTAGCCGGGCTACGTTTCTGCCGCAGGTTTGGGAGCAGCTTCCCGGAATCGAAGAATTTCTGGGGCAGTTGTGCCGGAAAGCCGGAATGGAAAAAACATGCTGGAAAGACGCGAAAACGATCGTTGAGGTGTATGAGGTTTCGGCGTTTTCAGAAAATGATCTGAACCCGGATAATCGATCACTGTGATGAACCGGGAACGGCTGTCTGCGGGTTCGGTTAGCGAGCAATCATGGATCGCATGATATCGCCTGCATTTTCAACGTGATTTGCGATCGATCCAATGGATTCCGCCAGTCGGATGACATGAAACAGAGAGATCGGGTCTGTGATGGTTTCGAACGCTTTCTGAACAATCATCTCCTGGACTTTATCCGCCTCGTGTTCCTGTTGGCGAATGGCACGGATAATTTCTTTGACCTTGTTCCGTTTGCTTTCGGAAAAACGTTGAAAATATTTTCGGGCTGCGGTTACCATTCTGGTGATTTCCTCAAATGGGTCCATGACGGCATCCACCAGCAGAAAAAAGTCCTTGTGCAGATCCGAGGGTACAGATCCCCGCTTTCGGTATGAAAGCCAATCCAAAGCGCCGACCACGGCATCGAGAATACGATCCTGTTCCTGAACATATTGCAGCAGGAGCGCTTTTTTCATCGGCATCAATCGTTCTCGTGGTAGATAGGCCCGTATACGGTTTTTGGTAATGTCGGCTTCGTTTTCAAGCTGAAATACTTCTTTTCTGAGATCGTCAAATGTGTTGCAGTGAGAATTGACATGGCATTCGACAGCCTGCTGAAATATCCAGGCGCATTCCTTGACTTTTTCGGCATGTTCCTGGAGCCCGCCGAAAGTGGGCGCCATGATATACGACAGAAACGGCAACCGCATGATTATCTCCTGCAACGCATTGGAAAATTTTGATCATATCGATATTCAGAAAATTCATTTATGATCATATCCATAGATTTGGAAATGTTCAATGAAATTTAATTGGAGTGAACAATGAAACGATCACGGCACAATTCCACCAGCAAGTTCTTTCGGGGAGGAATGATGGGTAAGGTTCTGTTTGGTTCTGTTTTTCTGACAGTCATCATGGGATGGACGCCCATCGATTTTTCAGAAAAGATATTCTGGGGAGCAATCCGGCCGGTTTCAGCCGGTGAAGTCACGTCCACGCACTGGCCTCATGAACGAAGCGATCTGCCTCCGGATCCGAATCTTGTCTTTGGAAAACTTCCCAATGGATTCCGCTATGTTCTGATGAAAAACAAAACCCCGCTGGATCGGGTCAGCATGCATCTGATGGTGAATGCCGGCTCTTTGAATGAAACCGACGACCAGCAGGGCTATGCCCATTTCCTGGAGCATATGCTGTTTAATGGGACCACCCATTTCAAGCCTGGTGAACTGGTCCGTTATTTTCAGAGCATCGGGATGGATTTCGGGGCTGATGCCAATGCCCGAACAGGCTTTACGGATACGGTCTACGATGTGCTGCTTCCCAATGGATCCCGGCAAAGTATTGCCGACGGACTGAAAGTGATGCGCGATTTTGCCGATGGCGCCCTGCTGCTGCCGGAAGAGATCGACAGGGAGCGCAAAGTTGTTCTGGCTGAAAAATTGACCCGGGATTCGTCCAGTTATCGCACTTTCGAAGCATCGTTCTTGTTTTCATTTCCGGATTCACTGATTTCAAAGCGGCTTCCCATCGGAGACGAAAACGATCTGAAAAAAGTGGATCATACCTCCCTGAAATGGTTTTATGATACCTGGTATCGTCCGGAAACCATGATGCTGATCGCTGTCGGCGATCTGGACCCGGCGGTTGCGTCACGCCTCATCGAAGAAGCGTTCACCTCCCTGTCTTCCCGCGCTGAAGCTCAGCCCGCATTGGATATTGGAAAAATCGATCATCGGGGGGTGAAGCCGTTTTATCATCATGATGCAGAGTCTGGAACCGCCAATGTCAGCATCGAAACCCTTTTTCGGACAACTGCGCAGTCGGATGCGATTCGATTTCAACAAGAAGAAACTTTGGCGGACCTTGTGGATATGATCATGCAAAACCGGCTGGATGCACTGGTCCGAAAACCGGGAACGCCCTTTACATCGGCCACGATGCATTCGGGATATTTTTTGCAAGAGGTTTATATCGCCGAAATTTCAGCGGAGTGCGATGCCGAAAACTGGCGAAAATCCCTTTCCGCAATCGAACAGCAATTGCGAAGTGCGCTGGAATACGGGTTTTCCGATTCCGAAGTACTCCGGGCCAAAGCCGATTTTCTATCCGGCCTCGATGATCTCGATAAAAAGGCGTTGACCCGAAACAGTCAGTCAATTGCCCGGCAACTGATCGGCTCTTTTGAAAACAACCGGGTCATGCAGTCTCCAACCCAGAGAAAGGCACTGCTTGCGCCTTTCGTTCAGTCGCTGTCCGGCAAAGAACTTCATGACGCCCTGAAATCGGCCTGGTCCAAGGATCATCGTTTGATCGAGCTGACCGGCAACGTCCACCTGACGACTGCCGACGGGCTGTCGCCGGAAAAACAAATCCTGGCCGTATGGGATCGGACCCTGGCAGTTGCCGTTACCCCTCCGGTGGAAGATCGATCCGTTTCGTTTCCGTATCTGGCTGTTCCGGAAACCCCGGGCCCGATTCGCGATCGCCGGGAGGTCACCGATCTGGGAATCGTTCAGGTGGACTTTGAAAACGGTATTCGACTGAATCTGAAAAAAACGGATTTCAAGCAGAATCAGGTGCTGGTCGGGATGGTTTTCGGGGCGGGTTCCGCTTCTGAACCGCCGGATAAATCGGGGTTGTCTCACCTATCTGCGGAAGTCGTTCAGGAAAGCGGTCTGGCCGGGCTGAGCCGGGAAGAGCTGGATCGGGCGCTGGCCGGTAAGAACACCCGTGTGTCCTTCAGCATCGCTGAAGATCGGTTCATGTTCAAGGCTGTTTCGGTGTCCGACGAAATGCCGCTGCTGTTTCAACTGCTGTATGCCCATATTCTGGATCCGGGTTTTCGGCAGGATGCCTATGCCTTGTGCATGGAAAGATTCGGTCAGCAGTATCAGGAATTGTCCCGAACGGTGAACGGTATGGTAAAGCTCCATGTCCGCCGTTTTCTGGCGGGTGGAGATTCCCGGTTCGGTCTGCCGGCTCATGAATCGTTCCGGTCGTTGACGCTCGCTGATGTCAGGAACTGGTTGACGCCGGCATTCCGGAAAGAGGCCCTTGAAATATCCATTGCGGGAGATATGGATGTAAATGCCGTCATCGAACTGGCTTCCCGGTATCTGGGGAATCTTCCGCAGCGATCGACCCGTTTTTTACCGGCCGCTGTATCAGTTCCGAAATTTCCTGTCGGCGGCAGCCTGAATCTGGCAGTGAATACCGACATTCCCAAAACCATCGTGATCGTGGCGTATCCGACCGGAGACTATTGGGATATTCACAGAACGCGTCGGCTTTCCGTGCTGGCGGAGGTGTTTTCGGATCGCCTGCGTGAAATCGTTCGGGAAAAGCTTGGTGCGGCCTATTCGCCCATGGCGTACAATCACCCCAGTCGGGCATATCCCGAATACGGCGTATTCCAGACCCTGATCACGGTCGATCCCGGAGATGTCAAGCGGGTGATCCAGGCGGTGGAATCCATTGCAGCCTCTCTATCCGAAAAATCCGTTCCGGACGATGAATTGCACCGGTCTCTGGACCCGATTCTAACCGGTATCAAAGACCTGGTTCGAACCAATGATTACTGGGTGAATTCGGTGATGACGGGGTCTGCCGGGCATCCTCAACAGATCGCGTGGAGTCGGACGATACAAAAAGATTATGCAGCGGTATCCTCGAAGGAGATACATCAATCGGCCGAAAAATATCTGGGTCAATCCAGACCGTCCGTCATCGTGATTCATCCGGCCGTACCCTCGAACGCGGATTGATCTGGAATCCGGGCTTGTTTCCGTCCATATACTCTGATAATGATTGCCTGAAAAATGGCCTCCTCGGCAACAGGACGCACATCTTTTGCCGGCCGTTGCCTTTTGCCGATAACCTCAGTCTCCCATATTGGAGAAAGAATGACTTCCAGGCAGCATTCACAGCTATTTGATTTTTTTGCATCGGTCCGATTGACGATCACGGTACTTCTGACGCTGGCGGCAACATCCATCATCGGAACGGTGATTCCCCAGAATCAGAATATGGAGGCGTACCTGCATACGTACGGCCCGAAACTGTTCCGTCTGTTTTCCGTACTCGATATGTTCGATATGTATCATTCCTGGTGGTTTCGGCTCCTGCTGGTGCTTTTGGCTGTCAACATCGTCGTCTGTTCCCTCGACCGCCTGCCGGGTGTCTGGAAAATCGTCGTCAAGCAGCCGGTTTTCAAGCATTCCCGCTTTCAGAATGCATCAATTCACCGTCAGATCGGTGTTTCATCCATCGGCCCGGTGCAGCCCCTTCTTGAGAAAGCATTGTCCCGAAGCATCGGAGGGGTACGGATCGAGCATTTTCCGAACGGTTATTGTTTGTGGAGCGAAAAAGGGCGCTGGACCCGGATGGGCGTTTATATTGTTCACCTGAGCGTGGCCTTTTTGCTGGCCGGCGGGTTGATCGGATCGTTCTGGGGGTTTGATGGGGAAGTGAACATTCCGGAAGGTGACACCGTCCAAATGATCCGGTTGAGCAATTCCGGCAAGTCCATTCCGCTGCCTTTCGAAATCCGGTGCGATAAATTCTCGGTCAGCTTCTACGATTCCGGAGTACCCAGCGAATACCGGTCCACCTTGACGATTCTGGAAAAAGGAATGCCGGTATTGACCCGAGATATCATCGTCAACGATCCCCTGCGGTACAAGGGGGTTAATTTCTTTCAGTCCAGTTACGGCAACCTGCCTTCCGAAAATGTCGTACTCGGCTTTACCAGCCGGGAAACCGGCATGGAATACAGGGAAAAAATCGCCATGGGTCAGACCGTGACGATTCCGGAAGGTTTGGGTTCATTTACGATGACGGCATTCAACCGGGACCATCTGTTTAGGGGGCGCGCGATCGGAGACGCCTTTGTCGGCCGGCTGACGTCGGCAAGCGGCGATGCGGTGGAGGTCGTTCTTCCGGTGAAATTTCCAAGTTTCGACAAAATGAGAAAAGGCGATGTGATCATTGCGATAGCGGAAACCGAAACCCGATTTTACACGGGCCTTCAGGTAACCAGCGATCCAGGTGTATGGGTGGTTTACACCGGGTTTCTTCTGATGATCGGCGGGTGTATTGTCACGTTCTTCATGTCTCATCAGCAAATCTGCATCGAAGCTTTTGCCGATGGAAAAGAATGCCGTGTCACGGTGCGCGGAATTGCCAATAAAAATAAAATCGACATGCAGAAAAAAGTGGACGCCATTGCGGCAACGGTCGGGCAGACTGCGGATCGAACGTAACCCCTGCCGATCGATAGTGACTCCTCAGCCCCTTTTTTGTGTTCGCGTTTGAGTCTTGAACTGAAAAAGATAAAGGAAATAAGATGAACAGTTCCGGAATCCTTTCTGTGGTTACATTTGTCTATGGTTTTGCCGCGTTTCTATATCTTGCGTCATGGGTCTTCAAAAAACCGGAACCCGGCCGGCTGGGCACCTGGGTGGTGGTTTCCGGGTTGACGGGAAACATCACCGGTATTGCCCTGCGGTGGATCGAATCTTACAAACTCGGGTACGGTCATGCCCCCCTTTCCAATCTCTATGAATCTCTGATATTTTTTGCGGCAACCCTGGCGATGGTTTACCTGCTGATCGAAAATAAATACCAAAACCGGATCATCGGTGCATTTGCCATGCCCTTTCCTTTTCTGGCCATGGCCTATGCCTCGCTTTCGCCCAACATCAGCGACAGGATTCAACCCCTGCTGCCCGCACTGAAAAGCAACTGGCTGATCGCGCATGTGGTAACCTGTTTTATCGGCTACGCCGCTTTTGCCGTTGCCTTTGGTCTGAGCATCATGTACTTGATCAAGGAAAAAGATGCGGACGGCAAGAGCCGATTACTCGAACGTTTCCCTAAAATCGGAATTCTGGATGAGCTTGGACACCGGATGGTGCTTTTCGGGTTTCTCTTTCTGACCGCAGGTATCATCACCGGCGCTGTCTGGGCCAATTCCGCCTGGGGCCGATACTGGGGATGGGACCCCAAGGAAACCTGGTCGCTGATCACCTGGTTTATCTATGCTACGCTGCTTCACGCCAGATTGACGCGTGGATGGCATGGCCGGCGGATTGCTTTCCTTTCCGTTGCGGGTTTTGCGGCTGTGCTGTTTACGTATTTCGGTGTCAATCTCCTGCCCGGCCTTCACAGTTACGGCGCCATGGGGCAATGATTTTTACTTGACAACAAGGGCCTTCCCTATATACAGAACATCCATTTTACCCATTTTATCCATTTTACCCTTCATATCATGCACGACAAACGGGGTTTCCATGAATGAACTAGTTGACAAGGTTCAAACGGATTCGGAAATGGCGGTTTCCTCAGCACATGGGCAGCCAAACAAAGATAAGGGTTCCGGTGGCGTTATCGTTTTGTTTTTCTTTATCGGGCTGGCGGCAAGTCTGATCGTCGGATGGGTTCTATTTCCCAAGTTGCTGTATTCTCAGAAAAAACAGCCCATCGACTTCAACCATACCCTTCACAACACCCTGGTCGGCAATGGCTGTGAAAGCTGTCATTTCTTTCGTGAAGACGGCAGCTATTCCGGCGTTCCCAAGCTTGCCCAATGCATAGAATGCCATGAGGAAGCGCAGAGCAGTGATCCTGAAGAAATCAGATTTGTCGAGCAGTATGTCAAAAAAGAGATTGAAGTGCCCTGGCTGGTTTATGCCAGACAGCCGGACTGTGTATTTTTCTCTCATGCCGCGCATGTGAAATCGGCAAAAATGGAATGCGCGACCTGTCATGGCCCTGTCGGTGAATCCGAACACATGAAGCCGTATCAGCAGAACCGAATTTCAGGCTACAGTCGGGATATCTGGGGCGAAAATATTGCCGGGATCAAGAAAAATACCTGGGACCGCATGAAAATGGACGACTGTTCCGAGTGCCATCAAAAACGTAAAGTCATGCTCGGCAGCGTTCAGACACAGAAGGAAGGGTGTTTTGTCTGTCATAAATAATAAAAGCGGGGCCTCCGGCCGTGTCCGCTGTGTTATATAGTTGTGGTAATTGCAAAACCCCACCACCCAAAAGGGGAAGATTCCATGAACATCGACCGAAGAAGTTTTTTATCGCTGGGCATCGGTGCTGCAGCGGGCACGGCCCTGTCACCGTTACCCTGGAAGTTGACGGATGATCTATCCATCTGGACACAGAATTGGCCATGGACACCGGTGCCTGAAATCGGTGAAACCAGCTATGTCGATTCCGTTTGCATGCTTTGTCCGGGGGGGTGCGGCATCAGCGTGCGAAAGGTTGAGGACCGCGGGATAAAAATCGAGGGGATGAAGGGGCATCCCGTCAACCAGGGAGGCATATGTGCACTCGGGCTTTCCGGGCTTCAGCTTCTGTATGGTCCCACGCGGATAAAAACCCCCCTGAAACGGGTCGGGAAAAGGGGAGACGGGCAGTGGGAGAAAATCTCCTGGGAACAGGCGATTGCCGAGATCGTGGAAAGACTGGACGGGCTCCGAACCAGCGGCAATTCTCATACCATCGCCGGTATTGCCGGCACCCGTCAGGGAACCGTGTCTCAGCTCTTCAATCGTTTTCTGACGGCTTACGGATCACCGAATTTCTTCCACATTCCGTCCTGTGCGGACACCTATCGACTGGCGATGCAGTATATGAACGGTGTATCCGGGGCGCCCGGATACGATCTTGAAAATGCCGATTTCATCCTGAGTTTCGGTTCCGGGTTTCTGGACGGGTGGGGGTCTCCGGTTCGGATGTTCAAGGCCAATACCGCCTGGAGAAAATCCAATACCCGCGTGATTCAAATCGAATCCCGCCTGTCCCGGACCGCGGCCAAATCGGATCGCTGGATTGCCATCAATCCCGGCACGGAAGCGGCGCTTGCGCTGGGGGTTTCCCATGTCCTGATCAAGGAGCTGCTGTATAACAAAGCCTTTGTAGACACCTATACGGATGGGTATGAGAGCTTTGTCACAGATAAGGGAGAGATGAAAAAAGGATTCAAGCAAACGGTTCTGGAGGCGTACAGTCCAGAAGCTGTCAGCCGGATAACCGGTATCGATCCGTCTGCGATCATTCTTCTGGCGCGTGATTTTGCCCAGGCCAAAGCACCGCTGGCTCTGTACGGAAAAGGCCAGGGGATCGTTCCCGGAAGCTTGACTGAAGCCATGGCCGTGCATGCCCTGAACGCGCTGGTGGGAAGCGTCAACAAAAAAGGCGGCGTTTTCCCTGTACCTGAAACGAAAATTCAGGCATGGCCTGAAATTGCCATGGATACTGTGGCGTCTGCCGGTATCAATCAGCCCGATCTGATTGGCACCTTGCCGGATTCTCCGCGCTGTATGAATCAGATTCCTTCCGCCATACTCTCCGGCAAGGGATATCCCGTGAATCTGCTGTTGGTGCTGGAGTCCAACCCGCTCTATACGATGGCGGACACCCAGACTGTTATAAAGGCATTCGATAAAATCCCTTTTGTGGCCAGTCTGTCTTCTTTTATGGATGAAACCGCCCGGTATGCGGATATGGTTCTGCCCAATCATCTCTATATGGAACGTCTCGAAGATGCACCGCATCCGACGGGTTTTCCCCGATCCGTGATCAGTCTGTCGAAACCGGTCTTTAAACCCTTGTACAATACCCGACATGCCGGGGATACCCTGATCCTTGTGGCAAAAGAACTGGGCGGTGCTGTTGCCGAGGCGTTTCCCTGGAACAATTTTAAAGCCTGCTTCGAGCAGGCAATGGGAGATAAAATGAAAACCCTCGAGAAAAAGGGCTTCTGGATCGATTCGGATGTACCCCTACCCGAGTGGAACACGGCATTCCAGACGCCTTCCGGAAAATTTCATTTTTTTCCCGATAAGGCTGTTCCCGGTTTTGTTCCGGTCCAGATCGAAGGCGACACCTCATTTCCACTGATCCTCCTTCCTTACGAAACCATGCGGCTGGCGGCCGGCGGATATATCGCCAATCCGCCGTTTATGACCAAAACCGTCGAAGATACGATACTCAAATCAAACGACGGCTTTATCGAAATCAATCCGAAAACCGCACAGTCCAACCAGTTGGCGGAAGGTGATGTTGCGGTGCTGCAAACACCTCGTGGACAGGCTCGGGTACGGGTTCATCTGGAAGAAGGGATCATGCCGGATGTGGTGGCGCTTCCCAGGGGTCTCGGTCATACCGCTTACGATGGCTATCTTGCGGACAAGGGGGTCCATGTCAATCGCCTGATCGGCCCGATTCCAGACCCGGTTTCCGGTCTGGATGCCGCCTGGGGAATCAGGGCAAAACTGAGCAAAGCCTAATTCAATTGCATGAGGTTCTGATGAAAGAAGAACATGGTGGCAAGGGTACCCGAAAATATGGAATGGTTATCGATCTGGATCTGTGTACCGGATGCGGCTCCTGCATGGTGGTGTGTATGGCGGAAAACAATATACCGTTCCGGGAAGATGAAACCGACAAGCTCAAGAGCATCACCTGGATGCGCGTGTATAAGTTGACGAATGGAAAGCCCTATCCGGAAACCGACATCTGTTATCTGCCCAGACCCTGCCAGCACTGCGAGGGGTCTCATGGGCATTCGCCCTGCGTGTCGGTCTGCCCGGCCACAGCCACGGACTACGACAGCCAGACCGGAATCGTCAGCCAGATTTACACCCGGTGTTTCGGTTGCCGGTACTGCATGGGCGCCTGTCCCTACCATGCCCGTTATTTCAACTGGTATGATCCGATCTGGCCGGATGGCATGGAACGATATCTGAATCCGAACGTATCTCCGCGCATGCGGGGGGTGGTCGAAAAATGCAGTTTCTGTTTTCACCGGTATCAGGCGGCCAGAGACAAAGCCCATCTCGATGACCAGAAAGAAATCGAGGAAGATGCCTATCAGACGGCCTGTACCCAGGCGTGTCCGGCCGGCGCCATCACGTTCGGGGATCTCGACAATCCCGACCATGCAGTCCACGAACTCAAAAAACAGCCGGGGGCTTTCCGGCTTCTCGAAAGACTGGGAACCAACACGAAGGTCTATTATGTATCCAGCCGGGAATGGGTCCGCCGCGCCGGAGATAATTATCTGAAAACCGAAGGGCCGAAAAAAGCGGTATAGATTAGGGTTTTGCGGATAACTCAAATCATTTCAGATCAACGAAGGGGTGCGAAAGTTATGGATTCTGCGTTAATACC
>CAYQKZ010000072.1:0-11874 GCA_964418135.1 uncultured Desulfobacterales bacterium | reverse complement strand
GGGCTTTCAAAGGTGAATTCCATTTCCTGCGGTGTCCATCCTTTTTTTTCGATCAAATCGATAACCCAGTTTTTCAGTTCGGCATAGATATCCGGGAAATGGGTTTCCAGGGTGATATCGGTATTGCGCATTTCCACTTCCTGTTGAAAAATGGAAATGGGCAAGGTGTTGACCAGACCGGAAACGACATCTTCGCCCTGATTGCCGATGGTGAAATCGCCCCATAGCCGCACACGGTCTCCCGACCACCGGGGGTTGTGCGTGAATATGACACCGGTGCCGGATTGCTGGGAAATGTTACCGAACACCATGGACTGAATGGTGACAGCCGTGCCCCAGTCATCGGATATGCCCATGATCTTCCGGTAGGTCTTGGCCTTGTCCGAATCCCACGAAGCAAACACACTGTCGATGGTCATGTACAGCTGATCCATCGGGTCATCCAGAACCGCACCGCCGGAATCCAGAATGCTCTGTTTGTAGGCCAGCGCAACTATTTGCATCTGGGCGCCGGTAAAATCCCTCTTCAGGGGAATGCCAAGGGTTTTCTTGAAATCGCTGATGATGGCATCGAAATGGTCTCTTTCCAGCCCAACCGCCATGCCGTAGCACTGCAGAAACCGCCGGTAATTGTCCCAGGCAAACCAGGCATTGCCGGTCCGGGCCGCCAGTCCTTCGGCGATCGCATCGTTGATGCCCACGTTCAACAGGGTGTCCATCATCCCCGGCTGAGAAATGGAGGCGCCGCTGCGCACGGAAAACAGCAGGGGATTAACGGTGCTGCCGAACATCTTTCCGGTGATCCTTTCAAGAGCAGAGATATGGCGGACGATCTGCCTTCTGAAATTATCGAGGGCAGGCGGGTAGTGTTCAATGATCTCACGGCACCGGAATGCTTCGGTCGTGATGATGAAACCCGGCGGTACCGGCAGGCCGAATCGTTTCAGTTTAACTAGGTTCAACCCCTTGTTGCCGACAAAAATGATTCCCGGCAGGTGTTTGCCGCGATGATCCACGGGGGTGAGGGTTCGGCTGGGATCGTACTGGAGCAGGAGGCGGAGCTGATCCGGATGCAGGGTATTCAGTTGATGAAACAGGATATTCAGTATCCGGGACAGCAGCCGGTCGAGCTGCTGGAGTCCCAGCGAAAAAACGAGCTGGTCCCGGAAAAAAATCTCGGTAATCCGGTGGGTGACTTTTTCGCGGTCCATCTCCGAATCCCGAGGAAGATACCGGGGCAGGATCTGGTTTGGACCTGCTGCGGCAATGATACGGGTAAGGTTTTCTTCGTGAACGTTGTTGAAATAGTCGTGAATGATGTTATTGACAGCCTGGGAAAAACCTTTGAAAATATCCAGGTACTGAGTAAAGGTAAACCCTCGGATTTCCAGAGAATGGCTTAAAAACTCCTGCTGCCGCTCGAATTCGACCGAATGAATGCCGTCCACCTTCAGCGCCCGGTCGAAAAGGGCCAGCAGTTCCGCAATCTCGTGAATGGTCACATGGGTGATCAGCGACAGATCGATGGTTTGAACGAGTTCTTCAAAGAGGACATTGACCAGGGATTCGATGCGGAAGGTCAGCCCCAGGGCGTCGAATTTCATTTCATGATAGCTGCCGTACATCGATGGGATATCGACCGTGATATGCCTTTTTTTATAGATGTCCTCCCGGATGTCGTATGTTTTCGGAGACAGGATCAGATCTTTCAAAAACCCCAGATAATCGATGAGCATTTCGGTCTTTTTTCGGATATTCGGTTGTTCCAGCGCTTTTTGCAGCCGGTTCAGATCCGGAAAGCCGCCAGCTTTCAGTTGATCCAGATAATGGTCGATCTCGATAAAATCCAGGCGATATTTGTTGTGAAGGAGTTTATAGAAGGCGGCCATCAACTGAATCCGCTCGATATCGACCGGGGATTGTCCGGAAACATGGGTCAAAATGCCCTTGAGTTCGAACGCGTTCAGTGTCAGCAACTGGACCGGCAGCGAAATGCCCTGCTGCCGAAGCACTGTCATGATCTGCCGAACACCGTCGATGAAAGGCCCGGATGTTTCGATCTGCTGATAGATATCCGGCGGAATGAAAGGGATGAGAACATCTTTGTCCGCTGTCTGCCAGAAGTGCAACACAGCGTCCATGAAAACCAGAATCCGGTTGCTGCTTTCGACATGACTCTGCTTTCTCAGAAAATGGATCAGGACATCTTTTCGTCGAGTCGTTTCATCCAGACGGGTGGAGATTTCCCGAAGCTCTCCTTCCGCCCCGATATCGTTGAAAAAGGTGGGAAAAATCCGGGCCAGTTGTTTGACCAGATTATAAACGGGTCCGATGTCACTGTTCAACAGCCGGGTGATGTCGCGGGGAAACAGATCCGTATCCTTGATGAAAACCCCTTCCAGACACAGATGGATGATCAGGCAGGACAGCAGGCGGGTCGACCACTTGGGGTCGAGTTCGATCAGGGCCAGCCAGGTGCGGATGTTCTGAATGTGGACGCTGTTGGCCTGAATCTGCCAGTCGTTTCCGACCCCGCCGATCATGGGCGTCTGAAATCCCAGATCGATGACCGACTTGATGAAGAAATTGACCAGATCGCTGTCATCGGTTTTATAAACGCCCTGGCCCATATTGAGAGCGCAGTTCAGTGCGGTGGCCGGAAATTCCTGAGTCCGGTGCTTCAAAATGGAAAAGGTTTTTTCGATCAGCCGCATGATGTTGCGATGCGATTCGTTGCCGATCAGCCAGCTCAAGGTCCGGTTGATCTCCCGCAGCGCCTCTTCGTGGATCAGGGACAGACCGGAAATATTCATGATGTGAAAGAGAAAAATCACCTTCCAGTGATTGCGGCGGGTGATGTTTTCACTCGATCTCCACAAGGCCATCGGCAGATTATTATAGATATCGACGATCTCCCCGTACGTGGGCAGGGTCAGCAGATTTTCCAGAAAGGCCCGACTATCCTCGGAATCCACTGAAAACAGGGAATCGAGCCGCAATTTGCATGCGGAAAGATTCTGATGGGAAATATCCGCAAAAATCTCGTCAAAAATCGTCAGATGTTCGATGTCGGCCTCGGCTTCGAACCAGGTCATGGGGTCGTCCTGGTTCAGCCAGAAGGTATAGGTGTATTGCAGGTAGCGATGAACGAGCCGATTGAGGGTGCCGAAGACAGGCAGGGGGGCCTGCAGGCAGCGTTCGGCCAGCCGCTTGATGGAATAAAAACTGCCGGCAAAAAATGCGAAATGATCTTCGGGAAGGCACCCGATCCGATCGAAAGCGGCATCCACCACCGGAACCAACCGCGGCAGATCGGGTCCGGCATCTTTCACCGTTTTTTGCAGAAAGAGCAGCAGATTGTCCACTGCATCGGCCCGGACATCGATCGAGGCGTTGGCCCCGGCCGTCAGGAATATATCGATGATCAGGCCGACAACTTCCGGGCCTTTTTCATGTTTCTGGAAAATATGGAAATGATCGAGCGCATACTTTCGGCATTCCTGAACGATGAATTTCCAATTTTTATAGGGGTGGGAGAGTTCCGTCAAAAAAACCGTCACACCTTCCATCAGACCATAATAACGAGACATGACCTGCTGAAGCGGCAGATAGCGGGGATCGATGGTGACTTCCACACGGTAGTCGGCCAAATTGACCTCGAGTGCTCTGGATTTGAATGGCATGATGGACTCCTCGATGTCTTCAGGTTTTCCTATCATTCGGTGCGGTCATGCACCCTGTGCGTGGTTTCCCAGCGTTTGTCGAGATAATAGAGAATCGGCACCGTCATTCGGGAAAACAGCAGCGAGGCCACTTCTCCGGCCATCAGGCTGATGGCCAGTCCCTGAAAAATGGGATCGAACAAAATGACGGAAGCTCCCACGACAACGGCCGCAGCCGTCAGCATCATGGGGCGGAACCGGACCGCTCCGGCGTCGATGACCGCCAGATCCAGCGGCATGCCCTGGGCCACCCGAAGTTCGATAAAATCCACCAGAATGATGGAATTCCGAACGACGATACCGGCCCCGGCAATGAAGCCGATCATCGAAGTGGCGGTAAAAAATGCGCCCATCGCCCAGTGGGCCGGCAGAATGCCGATGAGGGAAAAGGGGATGGCCATCATGATCACCACCGGTGTGGAAAAGGACTGAAACCAGCCCACCACGAGTACGAAAATGATCACCAGCACCACCGCAAAGGCAATGCCCATATCCCGGAACACTTCATACGTGATATGCCATTCGCCGTCCCATTTCATGGAAAATTTCCGGTCGCTGTCCGGAAGACTGGCCGTGTGCTGTTCGATATTGTATCCTTCGGGCAGGAACATGGCCGCGATTTTTTTCTGCATTTCCAGAATGGCATAGACCGGGCTTTCCTTTTCTCCGGCCACATCTCCGATCACATAGACGACGGGCATCAGATTCTTGTGATAAATGCTGCGCTCGGATTCCGTCTTTCTGGCCGTGACCAGTGCCGACAAGGGAACCAATCGATTGCCGGCACCGGCAATCCGGATACTTTCAAGCCGTTCGATGCCGGCCCGGTCTGTGAGGGGGACCTGAAGAACGAGCGGGACATCTTCTTTTTCCCGCGGCAGGTGGATGAGTCCGACCTGTTTTCCGGACAGCGCCATCTCCAGAACGCCGGTCACCTGAGCGATACCGATGCCGTTCAAAGCCGCTTTTTCCTTATCCACCTCGAGTTCGTATCGGGGGTGGCTGTCTTCCATGTACCAGTCCACATCCACCACACCGGCGGTATTCTCGAAAATGCGGCGGATTTCAAGAGCGATCTCCCGCTGACGGGAGTAGTCGGGTCCATAGACTTCGGCGATCAGGGTGGAGAGTACCGGCGGGCCCGGCGGCACTTCAGCCACTTTGACCCGAGCATGGAAGCGGGCGGCAATTTTTTCGAGAGGTACCCGCACCCGCTTGGCGATTTCATGACTCTGCCGGCCACGTTTCCCCTTGCCGACGAGATTGACCTGGATATCAGCCTGATATGGGCTTTTTCTCATGTCGTAGTGCCGGACCAGCCCATTGAAATTGAAGGGGCCGGAAATGCCGGCATGTACCTGATAATCGATGACTTCCGGAACCGTTTTCAGGTAGTCTCCCATGGCCAGACCCGCAGCCGTGGTTTCTTCGAGGGTGGCAGATTCCGGCATATCCAGGATAACCTGAAATTCGCTCTTGTTGTCGAAAGGAAGCATTTTGACCTTCACCCATCCGATACCCACCATGGCACAGGCAATCAGCAGCATGGCCGCCACAGCCACCAGAAAAATCCATCGCGGGAAAGCGGTTTCGATCAGGGGAGTCATGACTTTCCGGTAGAGCTGGGTACTCCAGTCTTCGGTTTCCGCATGGGCCGGGCCGTCATGCCGGACAATAAGACGCAACGACGCCCAGGGGGTGACGATGAAGGCCACTAAAAGCGAAAATATCATGGCCGCGGTTGCGCCGACCGGGATCGGCCGCATATAGGGGCCCATCAGCCCGCCCACGAACTCCATGGGAAGAATGGCGGCTATCACGGTAAGGGTTGCCAGAATCGTGGGATTGCCGACCTCATCCACGGCCTCGATGGCCACATCGAGCCGGGAGCGGCCGGCGTTTTCCGGCAGACGGAAATGTCGTACCATGTTCTCCACCACCACGATCGCGTCATCCACCAGAATGCCGATGGAAAAAATAAGGGCGAACAAGGTGATGCGGTTCAATGTATAGCCGTAGAGATAGAATACCGTCAGCGTCAGGGCCAGGGTGACCGGAATGGCGAAAGCCACAACCCCCGATTCCCGGTGCCCAAGCGTGAACCAGATCAGGATCGTGACGGAAACAATGGCAATGAGCATGTGGAGCAGCAGTTCGTCGGATTTTTCCTTGGCGGTCTCTCCATAATGCCGGGTGACGGTCATCCGGATATCCCGCGGAATGACGGATCCTCTGGCATCTTCGACCCGCTTCAGAATTTTGTGCGCCACCGAAATGGCATTGGCTCCCTTGCGCTTGGCGATCGTCAGGGTTACGGCAGGATGGACACCGTTCGGTGCGGCATCCTCTGGCCGGAGTCCTTTTTCGGAAGCCGCCGGCCCCATGCCGAAAAACACGTACTGGTCAGGATCGGCCGGGCCGTCCGAAACAGTGGCGACATCCCGGAGATAGACGGGTTTGCCGTTATGCACGCCGACCACGATATTTTCGACATCCGCTGCGGTTTTCAAAAAACCGGTGACATGCACTGGAATCCGGCCTTCGGGGGATGGATAGTCACCGGCGTCGGATTCCTGATTGGCTGCAGAAACCATGGCGGATATCTGGCCTGGATCCAGTCCGAAGCCGGACAGTCGGACCGGATTCAGATCGACCGTCATCTGCCGCCGGTATCCGCCGATGAGCGTGGTGATGGAGACGTTTTCTTCGCGCTTGATCACATCGTCGACTTCCGCGGCCACCCGCCGCAGGGTATAGTGGTCGGCCTCTTTTCCCCAGAATGTCAGGGCCAGAATCGGAACATCGTCGATATACCGCGGCTTGATCAGCGGTGCAGACACCGACGGCGGAATTCGATCCATATTGGCCATCAATTTGGACTGAAGCCGGACAATGGACTTTTCCTCGTCCTCTCCCACATAAAACCGGACGACCGCCATGGACATGCCGGGGCTGGAAGTGGAATAGACGTATTCGACACCGGGAATTTCCCAGAGCAGTTTTTCCATGGGCCGCGTGGTCCGTTCTTCCACTTCCTTGGCACTGGCGCCCGGCATTTTCACGAAAATGTCGATCATGGGAACGATGATCTGTGGCTCTTCCTCACGGGGCAGAGCAATGACAGCGGCAACGCCTAACAGGACGGACGCGACGATGAACAGCGGCGTCAGTTTGGAGTTGATGAAATAGCCGGCGATTTTTCCGGCGATGCCGGGCTGCGTCATGGCAGCACCTCCAGCCGAAGACCGTCAACGAGATTCGGTGGCGGCACGGCCACATACCGGTCGCCGGGCCGGATACCGGACAAGACCTCGACTGTGTCACCGGATGTTTGTCCGGTCCGCAGAATCCGGAATCGGGCGATGGAATCGGGATCCAGCAGAAAGATTCCGGTCAGTTGCCCTTGATAAATGAGCGCACCGGCAGGGATCAGGAGTTGGTTCCGGCTGCCCTGGGAAAGGGTGACACGGCTGAACATTCCGGCGTGGACAGCCGGATAGGAACCAATGGCCACCTGAACCGTAAAGGATCGGCTGGCGGCATCCGCTGCCGGATAAATGGCCTGAACCGTTCCCGGAACAGCCAGATTGCCGGCCGCCGGGATGGAGACCGAAACGGCCTGATTCTGTGCAATGCTTCGAATGATGGTTTCAGGAACGATCATATCCACACGAAACCCTGCCGTACTCTGGATTTTCAGCAGCGGGGCGCCGGGTGCGGCCAAACTTCCCGGATCCACCAGCCTGGCGGAGATCACCCCGTCAAACGGAGCAGCAAGTCGGGAATCTTTTTCGCTGACCCCGGCGGCCGCAACAGCCGCTTCGGCCTGCTGAATCCGGAACCGGGCGGCTTCCACCATGGACTGGGCCTGACCCTGTGCCGCCTCTGCCTGACGGTGTCGGGCAGTGACCTCATCGAATTCCTGCCGGCTGGCGGATTCGGTTTTCATCAGATTGACATACCGGTCGTGGGTCGCCCTGGCCAGATCGGCATTGGCTCCGGCCGCCCGCTGTGCGGAAAGGGCCGCAGCCTCGGCCTTTTTCGCCTCCGACAGTGCGGCTTCGGCCTGAAGCAACTGGGCTTTGACCTGTCTGGGGTCGATTTCCGCCAGCGTCTGATCTTTTTTGACCCGGTCGCCTTCTTTGACATATACCGCTTTCACCACCCCCATGATCTTGCTGGAAAGGGTGCTGTCGGCATCGGCTGTCACGGTGCCGGTCACCTCGTAATGGATGGGTTCCCGGCTCATGACGGCAATGGCGATCGGTGCCTTGATCGATTGTATCCGAGATGTTTTGGTGGTGCCGGGTTCAATTTTTTCGCTGCACCCGCACAACAGGATGCCTGCCAGACCTGCCAATCCAAAAATCCAACGGTGTTTCAACATAGCGATCTCCATCGTAAATCGTCCCGCGATATCATTCAAAATTCGTATCCAGCGTCCCACAGGCCAGTGCCAACTGAATTCGTGCGGATTGGTAGTCGTGCAGGGTCCGATACCGGTTGGTCTGCGCGGATTGCAGTGTGACTTCCGCATCGAGCAGGCTGACCAGGGTGAACAATCCGTTTTCATAGCGGTCTCTGACGATGCGAAGTCCTTCTTCGGACTGGGAGACCGCCGATTCCGCCACGGATATCCGGTTCCAGGCGCTTTGTGCCTGCAAAAACGCATCCCGCGTCTGTACTTCGATGCCGGCCGTCATATCGTTTGTCATGGCCTGGATTCGGCTGCGCATGGCTTCAGCCTCCCGTGTCCGGGCGCTCATCCGGTCTCCGCTGTACAAATTCATCCGCAGCATGGCGCCGACCGTATAACTGTCTCCGCTGTATCGGAAATCCGGCGAATTCAGTTCGTAACCGCCGATCAGATTGATATGGGGAAGATGGGCGGCCTTGGATTTTCGAATTTCGTCTTCGGCGATTTGTTCCTGGAGATGAAGATACTGCAAATCGGGTCGGTGAGACTGTGCCAGACCGATCCAGTCTTCGACCGGTCCGAGGACGGGTTCCCCTTTGAACAATCCGGTCGTCAGCTGCCAGGTGCTGTATCCGGGCATTCCCATGGCCGCACTCAGAGCCGCATTCGCCATGGATATCCGGCTTTCGGCCTGTATGCGTTCCTGATCGAGTTCGGCGATATGCACCTGGGTCCGGAGCAGATCGCTTTTGACGGCAAGCCCGTTTTCATAACGTTTACGGATCATCTCTACATGCGCCTGGGCGGTTTCGATCGCTTTGCGGATGACATCGAGGTGATGATGTGCCATAACGAGACCGGTATAAGCGGTTGCCGCGGATGCAATGGCTTCCTGACGGGTTCGTTTCAGAAAGTGGTCCTGGGCCTGTCTGTCGGTTCTGGCCTGGTTCACGCCAATCCGGGTCTGTCCCCCCTGAAATACAGACCATTCCATGGTCAGCGCAGAATTGAAATTGCTGATGGCATCGGGGTGATTCAACCGGTCGGGATTGAAATCGTTCTGTGTGATGATTGCCTGATTGAGCCGATTCCCGAATGCCCACATGGGATTGTTCGTATTGTTGTAGGTTTCCGTGAAAAATATCTGGGGAAGATAACCGGATTCGGCCTGGGTGATGCGATGATCGGCCGCGCTGACCTGTGACAGGGCGGCCTTGATTCTGGGGTTCTGCCTGTCCGCCGTCTGCATGGCGTCGGACAGGGCCAGGGGCGGCATGTCTTCGGCGGACAGTTTAAAAGGAAAAAAGCAAAGATAAGCGAAATACAGCAAAATAGGTATCCGTTTCATAAAGCAATTCCCTTGGTGTGTATCGATAAATCACGGATGTGGTTGCGCCAGGCTGCCGATGGTTCTTTCACATAATGTTCCATCCAAATAAAGGGATATGGTTTCGTTATCACTGCACAGGGCCAGGAGCAAGGGTTTTGTGGCATTATCGGGCAGTGCTGCGGCCGCGCGTGCGGCAAGACCTCTGAGAACAGGATCAATAGAAGATAAAAACGGAATGAGAAGTTCGGATGCCGAGCCCATCTGCCGGGGCCGGTCGTGAGCCATTCTTCCCAGTGCCCAGAGAATACCCTGTTGCAGCGCCGGATTATCGATGTAATTGCCGCAGGGATCGATATAAGATATCAGTACGTGGGCGTATTCATCGGCCATCCGTTCGCTGCGGGCCATGATTTCACCCATGGCTTGCGCCGATCCCCAGCCGATGCCGCCGGATTCATCGTTCATGTTCCACATCAGGCGTCGCATCACCACGCGTGCCGATTCCATGTTTTCCGCAGTTAAAAGAGACACCACGGCACCCATTGCGGTAATGGCCTGCCAGAAAAAAAGCGGCTCCCGGCTGTAGAAAAATGGAAACAGCGCATTGACGGCCTTACGAGGCGGCATCCGGCAAATGGCTGCCAGCGCCTCCTGCGGGTTGCCCATCGAGAACAGATTGGTCAGTTTTTCTTTCAGTTGTCGAATCGAAGCGGTGGTTTCGGTCATTGTCATTCCCATGCGATGCAATCTGCCGGACAATTCCTGATAGCCTCATCCACGCCGTTCAAGGGATAGTCCGGCATCTCCAATATCTCGATATAACCGACATCGTTCAGCCGGAAAACTTCCGGGCAGACATCCTGGCACACACCGCAAAGAATACAGTCGCTCAGATCAATAACAGGTTTTTTGATTCGTGTCATTTTTTGCTCCATGAACAATCATGCAGTGTTCTCTGATTCAGCCTAAACCATGAAAAAAAATTTCCCTATTTCGCTCCGTTTTCTTAAGAGCCAAAAGCACACCAATTCTTACGATCCGATGATTTTAAAATGGATACATCTGCGCTGATGGCGAAAACCAGTTGGTTCCTTTCCTCTATAAGAATATTATCCATTGTGTCAAGGCAGATAAAATCATCGCTGAACCGAATCGATGTCGATCATGGCTGTAGAACCGAAAAATACGATGCTTCATTATTTTTCACTTGCGTTTCTCTATATTGTCATATATGTTGGTGCATTATCTAAATGTTTAAATTGTTTGACGAACCGGGAAAAACAAATTGTTTTCTTCGGGTTTCAAATGGTTACCGGCTCCGGAATGCTTGCAATTCGATTTTCTGTGCAGCGGGTAGCTTCAAATTCTGTTAACGTCAGGAGGTGCAGGCATAGTTCCAACAACCAAAAGACCCATTAAAACCGATAAGACCAATATCAACCGGGATATTCGTGCCAAAGAGGTCAGGGTGATCGATCCGGATGGTAATCAGATTGGAGTAATCCCCACATACAAAGCGCTGGCGGTTGCCAATGATTTTGGGCTCGATCTTGTAGAGATTTCTCCCAATGCGGCCCCTCCGGTTTGCAAGATAATGGATTATGGCCGTTATCGTTACGAGCAAACCAAGAAAAAGCAGGAGGCCAAAAAAAAGCAGAGTTCTTTTCAGATCAAAGAGATCAAAATTCGACCCAAGACCAGCGAGCATGACCTGCAAACCAAAATTGACCATATTCGGAAATTTATCGACAAAAAAGATAAAGTCAAGTTGACCGTGGTCTTCAGGGGACGTGAAATAACACTGTCTCCGGCTGCCAAGGAATTGCTCGAAAAAGTCGTGACGGAAACTCAGGAAATCGCAGTGGTCGAGCAGGCGGCTAAATTTGAAGGGCGGACAATGGTGATGATTCTTTCTCCCAAATAATTCTTGATATCAGTCACCAACATTCCGATCCAATCTGAATTCGTTTGTGCGATTCAGGTTGTTGTTACAGCGTGAGTATCCCATGTCGGCTCACGCTTTCTATTTTTATATGCCTTTAGGATGTTGCTGAAAATTCATTTCGCAAGGCAGAGAGTATATCTGCTACCGATACCCAAGTGAAATTATTTTCATAAACGTCTATATCGCTTTCAAGGTAATGTTTTGGGAAGGCAGCAGGAAGGAGATAGACATTTGTCTGTCTTTCCCGACCGATTACGCGCCCGATATCTTTATCGTGAAAGCTGTATGTAATACGATGCAATGCCGATAAAACAGCATTGCGCATTAATTTTTAGGAGAGAGACCATGCCGAAAATCAAAACCAATCGTTCGGCTGCAAAGCGATTTAAACGAACGGGAACCGGAAAATTTGTTTTCTCAAAATCTCATGGCAGTCATATTTTGACCAAAAAGACCACCA
>CAYQKZ010000071.1:0-11953 GCA_964418135.1 uncultured Desulfobacterales bacterium | reverse complement strand
ATGGCCTTTCTTTCGATGACAATGCCTATAAAAAAGCCGCTTTTACGGCGCGGGTTCTGGGTCTGCCGGCACTGGCCGACGATTCCGGCCTGGTTGTTCCGGCGCTGGGGGGAGACCCCGGCGTTCATTCAGCACGGTATGGGGGAGACGGCCTGACAGACGCGCAGCGTTGCGAGCTGCTCCTTCAGAACCTCAAGGGCAAGACCGACCGCCGGGCCTACTTTTCCTGTGTTATTTCCGTTGCCGCTCCCACCGGTGCCGCACTTACCTACGAAGCCCGATGCGATGGGCAGATTTCCGAATCGGCTGTCGGTTCCAACGGGTTCGGATATGATCCGATATTTTATTATCCCCCTTTTCAGAAAACCTTTGCTGAAATGACGATTTCGGAAAAGAGCCGGGTCAGCCATCGCGGAATTGCTCTGAAGGATATGCAGCATGAATTCGACAAGGTGCTGATTTGGATTCGGCGGCAGATGCCGGTTCCGGAAAAATTTTCTTGTCAAGGAGGTGTTGTATGCTAGAGGATCTAGTTCGAAAAAATCGAACCTGCCGCAGATTCATTCAAAGTCGTCCCATAGAAATGAATACACTGAACGAACTGGTGAATCTGGCCCGCCTGTCGGCATCGGCCGCCAACTTACAGCCATTGAAATATGTGATTTGCTGTGATCCGGAAAAGAATGCCGAGATATTCTCCTGTCTGGCCTGGGCAGCCTATCTCAAGGACTGGTCGGGACCTGTGGAAGGGGAGCGGCCGTCCGGTTATATCGTTGTGCTGGGAGATACCACCATCACAAAGGAGTTTGGGTGCGATCACGGTATTGCCAGCCAGAGCATCATGCTGAGTGCCCGGGAAAAAGGGCTTGCCGGCTGTATGCTGGGTGCCGTCAACCGGGAAAAACTTCGCGAAGTTCTCAGTCTGAATGCACATCTGAAGATACTTTTGGTGCTGGCGCTGGGGGTGCCGCGGGAAGAAATCGTCATCGAAACCGTCGGGGCTGGCGGCAGTATCCGATACTGGCGGGACGGCCGCGGGGTGCATCACGTTCCCAAAAGAAGTCTTCATGACATCGTCATCGGTGCCTACGGCCGATAGTATTTTTAACGGTACATGATCATGAATCTTCTCTTAAGGTTCACTTCCATTTAAGAAATTGTCTCGTAGGTTGGAACTCATTTCGTTACACCCAATCTGCATTTACTGGGTTTGAATGTATTTCACGGAAAATAATCACGGAACGGATTATCACCGCAAAGGCACAGAGGGCGCTATGTGAATCCATTGAAAAACGGTTGATGCGTCTGCGATCTGTGTGGCGTTGCAGTGAAAAACAAAAGGAGTCGTAAATCATGATCATAAAAAACCAGGGAGTCGATATTGCCTTGGAAATCGGTGGG
The DNA here is from genome assembly GCA_964418135.1 of uncultured Desulfobacterales bacterium. Lineage (GTDB taxonomy): Bacteria > Desulfobacterota > Desulfobacteria > Desulfobacterales > Desulfatirhabdiaceae > RAAP-1. The sequence continues at coordinate 10,552 of CAYQKZ010000071.1, read as the reverse complement.
ATATCCACTCTGGCGATGGCAGTGTCTCTTTTTGAAAAAAAAATGGATGCCGCCAGCCTTTCAAAAATTCAGAAAATTCAAAATGAAGCCGCTCTGCTGAAAATCGCCAATGCCATTTCCATGTGCGAACCGGACAGTGTTTTTGTCAATACGGGGTCGGAGTCGGACCGAAAATTTGTTCGGGAACTTGCTCTTCAGAAAGGTGAAGAACGCCTGCTGGCCATGGTCAACCACACCCTGCATTTCGATTTGAAGGAAGAGCAGGGTCGAATTCTGGATCGAACGTTTTATGTCGCCAACGAAGGCGATCTTGTCAGCTCTCTGGCCAATAAAAAGCTTCGTCAGGATGTGCTGCAGGATGTTCGGGAGATAATGGCCGGAATCATGCGCGGCAAGGTCATGATGGTGGGTTTTTATATCCGTGGACCTGCTGGTTCACCCGTTTCCAATCCGGCTCTGGAAATTACCAGCTCCGCATATGTCACCCACAGTGCAGAACTTCTCTACCGAAATATTTATGATCGATTCGACGAAGAAGTCAACCGCCTGAAACATTTCTATACGAACATCCACAGCGAAGGAAAAAACCGATCCGAAGATTTGCCCCATGCGCGGGTCTTCATGGATCGCAGCTATCAGACGACGTACAGCTTCAACTGCACCTATGCCGGAAACACGCTGCTGATGAAAAAAGGCAATCACCGCTTCTCGGTCGATAAGGCCGTTTATGAAAACAGGGGAAACGAACTCTCCGAGCATATGTTCATTACCGGAATCGCAGGCCCCGGCGGCCGCGTTACCTGGTTTGCCGGAGCGGCTCCGAGCGGGTGCGGAAAAACCACGACGGCCATGGCCGGCAATTACTTTGTCGGGGATGATCTGGCCCAGATGTGGATTGATGATCACGGATCGATTCGTTCCGTGAACCCGGAATGTGGAATTTTTGGGATTCTCGAGGATGTCAATCATGAAGGTGATCCGAAACTGGTGAAAGTGCTGCGGACTCCCGGCACCGAGGTGATCTGGTCGAATGTACTGGTCGATGATGACGGCGTTCCCCACTGGTCCGGTCACAAGGAAGACATTCCACCCAAAGGAATCAATTATCAAGGCCATTGGGAACCGGGAAAGGTGGATGATAAAGGAAAACCCGTTCCGATGTCGCATTCCAATTCGCGGTGTACGCTTTCTTCACACGCGCTGGAGAATTATTCGGAAGAGGCCGAGAATCCCAAAGGGGTCGAAACCCGTGTGATCACTTACAGCGGCAGAGACAGCAACACCATGCCGCCGGTGTGGGCAGCCAAAAACGCCGATGATGGAGTGGTGATCGGCGCCTGCATCGTGTCTGCGGCAACAGCCACCGAGGTCGGCGCAACCGGTGTCAAACGCGCACCCTGGGCCAATGCTCCGTTTATTCCCGGTGCGTTGGGAGACTATATGGATGCACAGTTCCGATTTTTTGGAAACCCCCGCATCGCACCGGACAAAAAACCCGTGATCGCAGGCTTGAATTATTTTCTTACCCATGAAGCCAGAGGCGGAGAGGGGAAAAGTCTGCTGGGTGAAAAGCGGGATGTCAAGGTCTGGCTGTCCTGGTTGGAACGCCGCGCACACGGAGACGTGGATGCCTTGGAGACCCCGATCGGATATATTCCCCGCTATGGCGATCTGAAGAACCTGTTCAAGGCGATTATCGACAAGGATTATCCCGAAGACCTGTATGACCGGCAGTTTTCCCTGTATGTGGATAACATCGTGGCCAGAATCGACCTTCAGATCGCTGCCTACGCAAAGGAGCCGAATCTGCCGCAACAACTCTTCGACATTCTGAATCGCCAGCGGGTTGCGCTGATGGTCTTGAAGGAACAATTCGGGCCCGTGATTTTGCCGGCCCGACTGGAACGTGCCGCTGCTGAATAAATTCTCTTCTCTGCAACGGATGTCCCTGGTAAAGGTTGTTTTCAGCAGTCGAATGGTCATCACCTTTCTCATGGGCTTTTCCTGCGGTCTTCCCCTTCTTCTGACGCTGTCCGTGCTTCAGGCATGGATGAAGGAAGCGGGGGTGGACCTGTCCGTCATCGGTTTGATGTCTCTGGTGGGAATCCCCTATACGGTCAAGTTTTTGTGGGCACCATTTCTGGATCGTATCACACTGCCTTTTCTGGGAAGACGACGCGGCTGGCTTTTTGTGGCCCAACTATGCCTGATGGCGGCCATTGCCGGACTCGGACTGTCGAATCCCAAGGCGCATCCATGGATGTTGGCCGGCGCGGCATTTCTGGTGACGTTTTTCAGCGCCAGCCAGGACATCGTTGTCGATGCCTACCGCAGGGAATCTCTAAGTGATGCCGAACTGGGACTGGGTTCATCCCTGTATGTGAACGGTTATCGGGTGGGCATGCTCCTGGCATCCGGCGGCGGACTGATCCTGGCGGATTATCTGCCGTTTTCCTCGGTATACCTGATTCTATCGGCCTGCATGATTCCCGGTATGCTCACCACCCTCTGGTCAACAGAGCCAGACCAACCGTTCGGGGTTCCCGGAACCCTTGCGGAAGCCGTCGTTTCCCCGCTTCGGGAATATTTCACCCGAAACGGTGCGTGGTGGATTCTGGCGTTCATCCTCTGTTACAAGATCGGAGACAGTATGGCCAGTGCCATGACCACGCCGTTTTATCTGGATATCGGATTTTCCAAGACCGAGATCGGTGCAGTCGTCAAGCTTTTTGGTTTTTGGGCGACAATTGCCGGCAGTCTGGTCGGCGGTCTCTGGATGATCCGGATCGGCATCGGCAGCAGCCTGTGGATATTCGGCATTCTTCAGGCAATTTCCACGGCAGGCTTCATGGTGCTGACGGTTACGGGAGCTAGCGTGCCGGCCCTGTCCGCTGTTATTGCATTTGAAAATTTCACCAGCGGCATGGGAACCTCCGCCTTTACCGCATTTATGGCCACGATGACGCATAGGCGGTTCACCGCCACCCAGTACGCACTGCTTTCCAGTCTGATGGGCGTTCCGCGGGTTCTGGTGTCTGCACCCATGGGTTTTCTGGCAAAAGCCGTGGGATGGAACGGTTTTTTTGCGATCTGTGTGTTGGCGGCCATCCCCGGACTGTTGATGCTGCTTCGTTTTTCCGGATGGCGAGCGGCAGCCGATCCGGAAGAGACATCCCCGGTGCCGGAATGCTCATGAATCCGGTGTCGATGACAGTGTGCAGGCGTTGTGGAACCTGCTGTAAAAAAGGCGGGCCGACATTTCACATCGAAGATCGGAGACTCATCGATTCCGGTTTGATTCCGGCGGTGCATCTGGTTACCATCCGAAAAGGGGAACGGGTCAATGATGCGATTCGGGGGTGTTTGATATCCCTGGAATCCGAGATGATCAAAATGAAAGGAACGAACCCGTCCTGGAGCTGTATCTATCTGGACGGAAGCGTATCGGCCTGTCTCATATACGAAAACCGTCCTCTCGAATGCCGTATCCTTAAATGCTGGGATACGCGGGATATCGAAACCGAATATGCACGGAACCGGTTGACGCGAAAGGATATGCTTACAGGGATTCCGGCTTTGTGGAACTTGATCGCGGAGCATGATCAGCGATGCAGTCATGTGTTGCTGCGAAATCTGCTCGATTCACCATCCGTCGATGCGGATGCCGGAAAATCGATTCAGGAAATGGTGGCGTACGACCGGTCGATTCGTGCGCTCGTGGTCGAAAAGGCCGGTGTCGAACCGGACATGCTCGACTTTCTCTTTGGCAGGCCGCTGTCGGAAACCATCCCGGCCGGTTATCGCAAAAATGCCTTTTAACCGAGGACCACACGAAAAGATTTGAAAATAAATACGTTTACATGGATGGACAGGAGAGCCGATTATGAAACATGAACTGATCCAGATATTATGTAAGAAATCCTTCCAGTTCAGCCCGGAACCGATTTTCAAGCTGGTTTCCGGCCAGATGAGTCAATTTTATGTCAACTGCAAACCTACGATTCTGAGCCCCCGTGGCATGTTTCTGGTCGGTCATCTGGTGTATGAGGCGATCCGCAATGACCGGGCTGTCGGCGTCGGCGGCCTTACGTTCGGAGCAGACCCCATTGCCATGGCAACGGCGTTCGTTTCGGAACTTCAGGGCAATCCGATCCAGGCATTTTCCATTCGAAAAACCCGGAAAGATCACGGCATGATCCGGTGGATCGAGGGGGATATTCAGCCGGGAGACCGGGTGGTCATCATCGACGATGTGGCAACAACCGGCGGTTCCACGCTCAAGGCCGTCGAGCGGGCTCGATCTGAAGGCATGGACGTTGTCAAGGTCGTCATTCTCGTGGACCGGCAGGAGGGGGGCGTGGATAACATTCGAAAACAAGTTCCGGATGTATCGGTGATCCTCACCCGGGATGAACTGATGACTGGTGTCCGCGGTAACTGATGCGTGATGTGGTCATCCCCTGAGTTTCCGCCTAAGATCGACTATAGAAGGCATCGGCTGAATTCGGCAGGGATCGCGCTTCTGGTAACCGTGGCCATTCTCGGTGTGGTGGTGGCGGTTTCCCTGGAGATGAATCGCAGAAGCCAGTCCCGTGCAAACCGGGCGCTCATCGAGCAAAACAGGGCAACACTGACGGCCATGGCGTCATCCGGAGTTCAGGCGGCCATGGCAATTCTGATCCGCGATAAGGCGGACAGTGAAATCGATTCCGTTCAGGAAGCATGGGCAACCCCAGATATCGTTCAGGCCGTGGTGTCGGAACTGGCGTTTGAAGCCGGAGAACTTTCCGTTGATATTCAGGATGAACAAGGAAAGATTCAGGTCAATGCTTTGGTACAGGGGGAAGGCGGGAGACAATACAACGAATCTCAGCGGCAGTTGTGGGATCGGTTTTTAAGGAATGTACACGCAAGGATTTTACCGAAAGAACCGTTTGATCCGCTGCCCGTTATCTGTGCGATGAAAGATTGGATGGATTCCGGTGACGATGATGCCCTTTCCTGCATGAACGGTGCGGAATCCGATTATTATAAGGGATTGACACCGCCGTATCCCAGCCGCAACGGGCCCATTCCCCACATCGGGGATCTGATGCGGATCAGAGGGATAACGCCGGAGCTGTTTTACGGATTGCCGAATCAAAGCGGCATATCCAATTTCATTACCGCATATCGGGGAGATGGAACTCTGCCTGCGGGGTTTGCCGGCAAGATCAACATCAACACCGCGGAGCAGTCGGTGCTGGCCGCGATGCTGCCTTTCGGAAAAGATGATTTGGCTCAGCTTCTGGTGGATTATCGCGTGGAGATGTCGGAAGGAAAATATATTCATGAACTTTCTTCTCCATCATGGTATAAGCAGGTACCGGGGATTGAGGGGGGTATCATCGATTCCCGACTGATCACCGTGTCGAGCGATTTGTTCCGGATTCGTGCAATCGCTCGCCTGGATCATCTTTCTGTAATGGTGACCGCCCTGGTTCACCGGGAAAATGACCCGGTTACCGGAAAATATATCTGTAAGGTTTTAACCTGGCTTGCGGAATGAAAAGAACACCGCGGGCTGGGTGATCGCGTTTTTGGTTGCAATAGGTTATGGCCATAAAAATTCTGGGTGTGGATTTTCGGGAGAATGCGGTGTCTGTTGCTCTGATACGGGGCAGCTACAAAGGGGTATGGCTGGAAGCTCATGCCCAGATTTTCCTGGAACGGACGGATGATGTGGAAAAAGGGCTGGAATCCTGCCTGGAAACCGTTTCCGAACAGGCGGATATTTCCAATGCGATATGTATCGCCGCCCTGCCGTCCAACCGTTTTTTTTACAGAAATATCCTGTCTCCGTTTCGGGATCCGCAAAAAATCGATCAAATGCTGCCCTATGAACTCGAGCAGAGTCTGCCGGTTCCTGCCGATGATCTGGTGATTGATTTCATTCCGGTCGATTTTCAGAAGCCGGACGAAAAATTATTGAAACGGATCGGACGGATGATGGGGGTGACCTCTCGGGAGGCATCGACCCGGATATTGACCGTTGCCATTGAAAAAACACAGATAGCAGCCTATCTGTCCTGTCTGAAAAAGTTCGACATAGAACCTGAACGCATCGTACCGGGAGGCTATGCCCTGGCTTACTGCCTGATGCAGTCTCCGAAAAGCCCTGTAAACTGGCTGCTGGTGGATGTGGATAAGACCCATACCGCGCTGTATCTGATTCTTTCCCGGACGTTGGCCGTCATTCGTGCGTTTCCGTGCGTGGGGACATTTTCTTCGGCAGGCAGCATATCCGCCGACATTTTTCCCTCGATTCAGCAAACCCTTCTGGCTTCCTGTAAGGATACCGGCATTGACCGGATATTTCTTGCCGGCGGTCTATCCGATGCTTTGGCGGTTGCTTCCGCACTTTCAGAAATGTGCGATCTGCCTGTTCAGCCGGTGAATCTCGTTATGGATGCCGGTATCCGCTTTCAATCCGAGTTGCTGGTGGATTGGCGACCGGAAACGGGGAATGCGGCTCTGGCGGCGGCCCTGGCGAGAATGAACGGTATGGCCGGTCTGAACCTGCGAAAAGGCCTTTTTGCGATGAGAACTTCCTGGGCGGCCTGCCGAACAGGATTTCTGAGAACCGCCTTCATGTCAGGGCTTGCGGTTCTGGCTGCGTTCGCTTATGTTCGGATCGATACACAGGTGCTGCAAAACCGGTTGGACGGGATAACCCATCGGATCGATCAGGTACTGACCGGCACGTTTCCGGAGATTGCAACCATTGTCGATCCGCTGCATCAAATGCGGGAGCATGTTCAGCAGGCGCAGCGGCGGATGCCGGGATCAGACAATCCGGGGCAGGTGCGTCTTGTCGATATTCTTGCCGGAATCAGCAGCCGGATTCCGGAAAACGTTCCGCTGGAGCTGGTGCGATTCATTTATGAAAACAACGGTATTCAATTGACCGGACATACCGATTCCTTCAATTTCGTGGAAGAAATCAAACGCCGGCTGGAAGGAACGAACGGTGGTTTTTCTCAGGTGACGATCGTGTCGGCCAATCTGGACAATACGGGAAATCGTGTTCAGTTTCACCTGGATATCAAGATATGAGACCGCTGGTTCAATTGAATAAGCGGGAAAGAATCGCCGTCTGTTCTGTGGTGATTCTGGTCGGTGTGCTGATCGTTGCCGAGTGGGGAGTTTTCCCGGTGGTGAGGCATCGGAAATCGCTGGATCAGGCAATCCTTACAAAATCTCTTGAACTGGCGGAAATCGAGGGGCTGAAAAAAAAACAGGATCTGCTGAAACAAAACGCGGAAGAAATCCGGAGTCGTCTGGCGCGCAGAGACAAAGGTTTTACGCTGTTTTCATATCTGGATCGGTCGGCGGGAAGCGCTGGGGTCAAAGAGCATATCGCGTATATGAAACCGACCGGAAGAGACATTCAGAGCGGCGATTTCAAACTCTTTCAGGTGGAGATGAAACTACAGTCCATTTCGCTCCATCAGCTTTCCACCTTTCTTTACGGTGTTGAAACGACTGACAGTCTGGTCAGAGTTCAAAAAGCTTCGGTGTCCAGAACTGGCCAATCCGCAGAAGGGGTCGATGCGATCCTCTGGGTGGAAACCATTGCGCCATAGGATACAAATCATTGCGATGGTTGTCGGCTGTTTTCTGGTGTTTACCGGAATATGGGGCATTTTCCTTTTTCCATCCGATGAACTCATTCGGTATGTTCACTGCCGTTTTGTGCAAATGGTGCCGGATGCGAATCTGTCGATCGATCAACTGAGGCTGTCCTTGCCGCCGGGTCTGGCCGTGGAAAACATGGCCGTGTCGCTCAATAACAAATCAGCCGTTCAGGTGGATCAGATCCGCATACGGCCCGGCCTTCTCTCTCTCTTTGCGGACAGGAATCGGCAGCCCCTGTCGGTTTGTCTCGATCTGACCGGAATCGGTTTGGAACTGCCGTTGCCGATAATCGGCAGTTTTCAGTTCAAGCAGATGCGGACTGATATCGAATGGCAGGCTGAAAAACTGAATATATCGTCATTTACGGCAGAGGGAACCCAGATGGATGGGAGCTTGAGCGGAGAAATTCAGGTGCAGACGCCGTTTGAAAAGAGCCGTCTCCAGATTTCCGGAAATGTTATTCTGAAACCGGAGACGCTGGCCCGTCTGAAATCCGGCGTTTTCGGAGCAGTGATTCCCAATCCGAAATCAGATGGCGGCGGTATTCCGTTTCAGATTGCCGGTACCATCGAGTTGCCGCGGTTTTCATTTAAATAGCTGGTATAGACTTTAATTTACCGTGAAAATGCTGTGAACCACGAAAAACGTGAAATAAAAGATGTATCGTGAAATTTTCATGCCTGGCGGTGAAGCCCGGACGGTATTTTTTCATGTAATGTAAAAGATGAGTATGACTGATTGGATCAATCGCAGTCTTGTGCCGGTGCAGGTCGTGCTGATGGCCGTAGCGGTATTCTTCGGTGTCAGCAGCGGATACCGGCTGCTTCTTGCACAGCTTCCGCCGTGTATCGTATCTCGTGCATCCGATGGGGATATTCGCAAGAGTACGGCGCCTGCCGTTCATCCGTTTGCGGATTATGCGGTGATTTCCCGGCGGAATCTTTTTGGTACACGCGAACCCTCGGATCGGCAGCGCATATCGTCCGATATCGAAAAACTGCGGCAGACCCGACTGAAACTCAAACTTCGGGGAACTATTTCCGGAACCGAAAAATCAGCCCGTGCCGTTATCGAAGAGGCTTCCGGCAAGGGGCAATACCTGGTACGAGTCGGGGATACGGTTCAGGATGCGGTTGTGCTGATGATCCTGAAAGGAAAAATCGTGCTTCAGGTCGGGGGCCGGGAAGAGCTTCTGGAAATGGATGAGTGGACCAGCGGGCCGTCTTCGATGACAACTGTAAGCACAGGATCAGGGGCGCCCTCTCAGGTGGACGACCGACAGCAGGTGATCAGCGTCAAGCGATCCCAGATCGACGATGCCATCAAAGACATCAATCAGCTCATGAAACAGGTGCGGATCATTCCCAATTTCAACCAGGGAAAGCCGGATGGACTGATGATCAGCGGTATTCCTCAGGAGTCGTTCTTCACCCAGATCGGACTCCGCAGCGGAGACATCCTCTCCGGAGTGGATGGAAAGGCCATCGAATCCGTGGATGATGCGTTGAAGCTTTATACCGGCATGAAATCCGCTTCCCGACTCAAGGTTCAGATCAAGCGGGGCGGCCGGGAGGAAGTCCTGGACTATGCCATTGAATGAAGATAAAAAAACACTGTCACGTCGATCGGAAGGAGCGCCTCGAACATGAAATTTTTCGATTTTACAACCAACGGGAAATTGATCGGGTCATGAAATTACGGAGGGGATGTATTGGGGCCGGTAAGTACGGGGTGGTATGGCTGATGATGCTGGTGTTCTTTTTGCTGTCGCCGGCTGCTGCAAAAGAAAAAGGCGGGTCTCAGCCGCAGAACGCATCTGACAAGTCAGGGAGTTCGAACGGGCTCATCTCCATTGATTTCAACAATGTGGATATTGCCGTCCTGATCAAGTTCATCAGCGATTTAACCGGAAAAAACATGGTGGTGGATCAGCGGGTTTCAGGTAAGGTTACCGTCATTTCTCCGGATAAAATCACCGTGGCCGAAGCCTACAAGGTGTTTGAATCGGTTCTGGAAGTCTATGGATTTACGGCCGTCGAATCTGGAGGGCTTGTCAAGGTTATGCCGATTGCCGAGGCCCGGACCCGTGGCATCGATACCCTGATCCGCGAGTCCGGCGGCACTGCGGATGACCGAGTCGTCACCCAGGTGATTCCCCTGAAATATGCCAATGCCGTGTTGATTTCCCGTCTCTTTGTCCCCCTCGTTTCCAAAAGCAGTGTTCTTATGGCCTATCCGCCCACGAACACCCTGATTGTCACAGATCTGCATTCCAATATTCAGCGACTGATGCGCATGATCAAGGCCATCGACATATCCAGTTCCGGGCAGGAGATTTCCGTATTCGTGCTTCGCTATGCCAGTGCCTCTCAGGTGGTCAAACTGCTGGATTCCATTTTTCAGACAGCGGCCAAGGCCGGAAAAGAGGATGCGGATACCGGAATCCGGGTGTTTGCCGATGACCGCACCAATGCCCTGGTGGTTATGGCCGGAGAGGAGTATCTCCAGAAAGTCAGAAACCTGATTCAGGAGCTGGATAAGGAAACGCCCAAGGGAAATGAAAAACTTCGGGTCTATTATCTCGAGAACGCCAAAGCCGAAGAAATGGTCAAGGTGCTGCAGGATATGCCCGGAAAATCGAACGGTGGATCGGATAAAGACAAGGCGGACAAGCCCGGTGTGTTGTCCGATAAAGTGAAGATTACCGCGGACAAGGCCACCAACAGCCTGGTGATCACGGCGGAAAAGAGCGAATATACCGCCCTTGAAGAGATCATTCGGTTACTGGATATTCCCCGGGCCATGGTCTATATCGAGTGTCTCATCATGGAAGTGAACGTCAACAAGGAGTTTACCATCGGAACCGAATGGATCG
>CAYQKZ010000070.1:0-11974 GCA_964418135.1 uncultured Desulfobacterales bacterium | reverse complement strand
ACGGGTTGTCCGGTGGTGAAAAACAGAAAACCGCGCTGCTGTCCCTTCTGTCCGCTTCTCCGAACATGCTCATTCTGGATGAGCCGTTTACGGATGTCGATCCCGCCTCTCAGGACTTGATTCTGGATTTCATCCGGCATGGTGGATACCAGGGCGGTATCGTCGTGCTGGATCAATCTCTGGATTATCATGCCTTTTTCGACCGGATCATCCTGATCGCCAACGGTAAAATCCTCTATGATGGGGACGAGCGGATCATTGCAGACAACACGCTGCTTTCTCAAGCAGGGCTCGAAGCAGCCGGAATATACAAAGTCGTGGATTGCGGATACACCCCGGCGGTGGAGGCCATCCGACGCCATATCCGAAGCGCCCATGTTTTTGATGAAGAGGCCTACGAATCGGTGATTGCAACAGCCCGATTGCCTGGTGAGGCCATTGTGGAGGTGACATCGTTGTCATACGGATACCCGGAAAGCGGCATGACGCTCGATCATATCGATCTCGATATCCGGGCGGGAGATTTCATTACCGTTCTGGGGGCCAATGGTTCCGGGAAGACCACGTTGATGAAGCTGATCGCTGGTATCCTGGATGCCGGGGAAGGGGATATCCGGTATCGGGGCCGGCGCCTGAAGGAATTTCCGGTTGCCGGAAAAATCGGGTATGTGTATCAGAACCCGGACAACCAGATTTTTGCGGAAACCGTTTTTGATGAAATCGCTTTTATCTTGCGAATGCGGGAGATGGCCGAGGCCGAGATTCAGGAAAGAGTCGATGCGATTCTGATGAATATGGGGCTTTTCGATTGGAAACAAACCGATCCCTTCAGTCTTCCCAAAGGAGACCGGCAGAAAGTGGCGTGTGCCGCGATCCTGGCCGGAGAGCCGGACCTTTTGATTCTTGACGAGCCGACGACCGGACTGGATGCCCCCTCTCTGAAGGGACTCATGAAAACCGTTTCACGCCTGAATCGGAACGGTAAAACCATTGTTATCATCACCCATTCCATGGAAACCGCGGCCGATTACGGCAACACAATTCTGGCGATGGGCCGGGGTGAAGTCCTTTATTACGGAGACAAACGCCGATTCTTCGAGAACGATCGACTCCTGAAGTCCGCCCGGGCGCGGCGGACGGAGATTATGGATGTGTCGATGCAATTGAACGGCAAACTCCTGTTGAATGAACATGAATTTATAAGGTGCTGGAAAAAGCGATGAGTGTGTTTTTTTTTCTCGATAAGGATTCCCCCCTGCATCGGCTCGATCCGCGTGTGAAAGTCACCGGGCTCTTTTTTTTCTGTTTGCTGACCATTGCCGGAAAGTCGATATCGCTGTCGGGACTGATGTCGGCCATGCTGCTGTCGCTTTTCCTGATCGGCAAAAGTGGGAGGAATCTGAAAAAAATGGCTGGTTTTTTCACGCTGATTGCGGTCATGATATTTGTGATGTGGATTCTGTTTTACCGGAGCGAAGAAAAACTCTGGGCGTGGAAATATTTTGCCGTTTATTCCGGGGCGGCATCCTATGCGGCCACGATGTCTCTGCGGTTTCTGAACATGCTGCTTTCCGGCCTTCTCTTTCTATCCATCACCTCGATCGAGGATTTTTTTGGCGCAATGATCATCATGCGGGTGCCATACCCTTTTGCATTCGCTGTTTCGCTTTCTTTCCGCCTGGTCATGGTCTTTATGTCCAACGCATTCACCATTGTCGAGGCACAGCGGGTTCGAGGCAACGACATCACCCAGGGCGGGCTCATCAAAAGAATCAAGGCCTATGCACCGCTGATCACCCCATTGATCCTTACCGGCATCAAAAAAGCCGAAACCCTGACGCTGGCACTGGAATCGAAAGGGTTTTCCCCCCAAAACAAAATGGACTTCACCGGTAAATATTCCCTCCGTACCCTCGATAAATGCTGTCTCTGTGCCATGTTTCTGGCCGGTTTCGCAGCCGTTTCCCTAAGATTGATGACAGGGGTTGGTGCGATTCCCTTCGATGTCAGTTCCATTCTCAGTCCATAAGGCCAAACCGGCACCAGGGGCGGTGCGCATCTTGACCAGAATCATATTGACACATCCGGCATTTACGGTAATAAAAACACGAAATGAACTTAAAGCATCCGTTCGTGATGATATATAAGGAACCAGAGAATGACCGAAACCCAGAAAACCAATCCGTTCTTCCGCTCCATGCAGATTTGCGCTCTCATTGCCGCAGGTCTGTTGGGCAACTATTTCAAGTTTCCGATATTTTTGAATATCGATTTTATATTCGGCAGTATTTTCGCCATGCTGGCATTGCAGTTTTTCGGACGCGGCACCGGCATTGCGGCCGCTGCCGTCATTTCCGGCTATACGTATTTCCTGTGGCATCATCCGTACGCCATCATCATCATGACTGCCGAGGCCGCGGTCGTCGCGTGGCTGATGAACCGCTACCGAATCGGAATGGTTCTGGCGGATACAATTTACTGGATCGTTCTTGGAATGCCGCTGGTCTATCTGTTTTACCATGTTACGATGCACATTCCTTTCAACAGCACCTCGATCGTCATGATCAAACAGGCGGTCAACGGTATCACCAACGCCCTGACAGCCCGGCTGATCTTTACCTGCTTTGCCATTTATTTTCGTTCGACATGGATATCTTACAAAGAGATCATCTACAATCTGATGGCGTTCTTCGTTTTGTGTCCGGTGCTGTTTCTTCTGGCAATCGGCAGCCGAACCGATTTTGCGGAAGTGGATCACCAAGTGCGAACCACTTTGATTCAGGACAGTCAGATCGCCCATCACTATCTTGAAAACTGGGTTTTAATCAGAGAATCGATCATCAATAATCTGGCGGCGATGGCGGCAACAAATTCGCCGGAGCAGATGCAGTCTTATCTGGAGTTGATAAAGAAATCGGACGACAATTTTCTGCGTATTGGATTGCTCGACAAAGAAGCCACCATCATCGCTTACTTTCCGGTAGTCGATGACCTGGGACAGAAGAATATCGGTAAAAATTTTGCAGACCGCCCTTTCATTCCGATCTTGAAACAGACACTCAAACCGCTGCTTTCAGAAGTTGTCATGGGGCGAATCGGCATTCCCAAACCCATGACCACGATGCTGTCTCCGGTGGTCGTTCAGGGCCAATACAATGGTTATGTTACGGGAATTCTTTGTCTGGATCAAATCAGGGATTATCTTGAAAAAAGCACAACTGAAAATGCCGTTCTGTATTCATTGATCGATAAAAACGGCAATGTCATCATGACCAATCGCACCGATCAGCAGGTGATGGTGCAATTTGTCAGAAACCAGGGGTCTCTGGTTCAACTGGATTCACAGATCAGTCAATGGGTCCCGGTCGTGCCAGCCCATTCCAGTATCATGGAACGCTGGAAACAATCGTTTTATATTACGGAAAGTGCGATCGGCAGCCTGGCGGAATGGAAACTGGTTCTGGAACTGCCGGTCGCACCTTTTCAGAAAAAGCTCTATAAAAACTACACCGATAAGCTGACCCTGCTGTTTCTGATTTTGACGGTCGCAATGGCATTGGCTGAATTGCTGAGCCGAAAATCAATCACCACACTCGAAAATCTGCGCCTGTTGACTCAGGATCTGCCCGGAAGGCTCTCGATGCCGAACATCAAAGAGATCGCCTGGCCGGAAAGCAGCATCCTGGAGGCAAACCATCTCATCACCAATTTTCAGGAGATGGCGGATTCGCTGGCCAATCAGTTTCATGAGATTCGGAAGACGCAGGATGCGCTGAATCAAGCATACTCGGATGTCGAACTGCAAGTCCGCAATCGGACCGCCGAGCTGGATGCAACCAATCAGGCATTGACGACGGAGATCACGGAGCGCAAACAGACGGAGACGGCATTGCGGGAAAGTGAAGAAAAATACCGCGTGCTTTTTGAAAACGAACTCTATGCGATCTGTATATTCGATGTGGAGACATTTCAATTCATAGATGTCAACGACGCCTATTTGAGGCTCTATGGATACGGCAAAGATGAACTCTTACACGACATATCCGTTCACAACATTACGGCACAACATCATGAAACGGACAATGCCACCCGACAGGTGATTTCCGATGGTACCGGCTACGTTCCGCTGCGGTTCCACAAGAAAAAAGACGGCACGGTCTTTCCTGTGGAAATTGTGGGTAAGCGGTATGAGTGGAAGGGGCGGAAGGTCATGTTCGCCCTGGCCCATGATATTTCCGAACGCTGGCAGGCCGAAGAAGCACTGCGGGAGAATGAAGCCCGTATGCGGGCCATTACCGACTCCGCTCAGGATGCGATCATCATGATGGATTCAAATGGCCTGATCTCTTTCTGGAATTCGGCGGCCGAGCGGATTCTCGGCTATATGAAAGAAGAGGCTATCGGGCGGCATCTGCACAATTTCATCGCGCCATCGCATTATCGTGAAGAATATGATGCATCCTATCCAACGTTTCAACAGACGGGACTTGGCGTTGCCGTAGGCAAGACCCTCGATCTGGAAGCCCGCCGAAAAGATGCGACGCAGATCTTCGTTCAACTTTCGCTTTCAGCGGTTCACATGCGGGATGGCTGGCATGCGATCGGTATTCTTCGAGATATTACCGATCGGAAACAGGCTGAGGAAGATCTCAAAGCGCTCAACCGTGAACTTCAGTCGGCAACGGATCGGGCCAATCTCCTGGCCGCACAAGCCCATATGGCAAATGCTGCCAAGAGTGAGTTTCTGGCCAATATGAGTCATGAGATCAGAACCCCCATGAACGGGGTGATCGGCATGACCGGTCTGCTTCTGGATACGAAACTGAACGATGAACAGCGACGCTATGCTGAAATTGTTCACAACAGCGCTGAATCATTGCTGGGGATCATCAACGATATTCTGGATTTTTCCAAAATCGAGGCAAAAAAGCTGGACCTGGAAACATTGGATTTCAATCTGTCGGCCCTGATGAACGATTTTACCGCCACCTTGGCGGTTCAGGCCTGCCAGAAAGGATTGGAAATACTTTGTTGCGTCGATCCCGATGTGCCGACACGGCTCCGGGGTGATCCGGGCCGGTTGCGCCAGATTCTTACCAATCTGGCCGCTAACGCCGTCAAGTTTACCCATCACGGTAACATATCGATCCATATCAAACTGATTGAAAACAATAAAGACGATGTGCTTCTGCACTTTGGCGTTCTCGATACCGGCATTGGTATTCCGGAAAACAAGAAAGACATTATTTTCGCCAATTTCACCCAGGCAGACGCTTCGACCACGCGGCGGTACGGTGGTACCGGACTAGGTCTGGCCATATCGAAACAACTGGCCGAGTTGATGGGCGGCGAAATGGGCGTTGAAAGCCAGGTCGAGAAGGGTTCGGAATTCTGGTTCACTGTCCGGCTGAGTAAACAGCCGGACAGTGAACAAATGGAAAGTATCCAGCCTGCAGATTTTCACAGCAATCAGCTCAGATCGTCAAGGACAATTCTGCCGGAACAAGGCAGACGCCCTACGATATCCTGAATATGTTTGCCGGGTGCAAGGCACGCATTTTACTGGCTGAAGACAATATCACCAATCAGCAGGTGGCGTTGGGGATACTCAAGAAGCTGGGGCTGCGGGCGGATGCCGTAGCCAACGGTGCCGAGGTACTCAATGCGATCAAAACGCTTCCCTATGACCTGATCTTGATGGATGTTCAGATGCCGGTGATGGACGGGCTCGAAGCCACGAAGCGAATCAGAAATTACGAATTGGAAATTACGAATATGGCGAAAACAGGCGACTCTCCTTCACCACTCGTAGTTCGTAATTCCTCAGTCCAAATTCCGATTATCGCCATGACCGCCCATGCCATGCAGGGTGACCGGGAAAAATGTCTTGCCGTCGGTATGAACGACTATATATCCAAACCGGTGTCACCGCTTATCCTGGTAGAGCGACTGAAAAAATGGCTGCCGAATGATGTGAGTGAAGGCAGACTGAACGATCCAAAAGAATCCGTTGAAAAAGTACGGGAATCGAAGCGATCCGATCTGCAGGTGTGGGACAAGTCGAAGCTGTTCGAACGTCTGATGGATGACGAAGACCTGGTAACTACGATCATGGAAGGGTTTCTGTCGGATATTCCGAAACAGATCCTGGTGCTGAAGAGCTTTCTGGAAGCAGGTGATGTGTCAGGCGTCGAGCGTCAGGCCCATACCATCAAGGGTGCTTCTGCCAATGTCAGCGCCGAACAGTTGCGGGCTGTGGCTTTCGAGATGGAAAAAGCGGCCAAAGTACGGAATCTGACTGCCGTCGGTGCATACATGAAAGAATTGGAGACACAGTTCGATCGGTTGAAGGCCGTTATTCAAAAGGACGTTGGTTCTAACTTGGCCTACTCCAATCAAACCCGGCAATAAATTGCCGGGCTAAAAGTATGTGAGTTGCCTTACATTTTTCCTTATCCGATATCTGATGGAGAATTATTTGATAAACGGGGTTGTGATGGGCAGTATCGACCGACCGAAATGCGTATTCAAAGAAATGGCGCCTGCCAGATAAATAGCCAGACATCCGGCAATCAGCAGGGCATAGGCCCCGGTCTTGGCAATGGCTGCTCTGCCGGCCACCACGCCAAAATCCAGAGAGATCAGGCAGAACAGCGCCACACACAGAAGAGAGCCCAGAATGAAAAGGATTTTGGGGCTTTTCAAGAAACACGGCAGCACGATGCATATCCACATCGTGATGGCCAGCCACAACCAGCCTTCAATAGATGCGTCGAACGGCATGCCAGCCCGGTGAAGAAAATATTTGGCACTGACACTCAAAGCCCCGGTCAGCATGAAAATGGAGGAAAACACCAGAAAGACATTGGCCCCCGGTAAATTTTTGTCTCTGAACTCGATAAGGGCAACGACAAGCTGAACAAAAAAACCGCCGATCAGCCAGGCAGCCAATATCGGCGCCGCATCATGGGTCACCTTGCCTGAAAGCATCGCAAAAAAACCGAAGCAGGCCATTGCCAGAGCTCCCAGTCCGGCGGGAAGAGGGTTCGCAAAAACATGTTCTTGAGTGGTGGACATAAATTTTCTCCTTTTGATTGATATGACATCCGGTCAACATTGACGGCTTTTACTAAAACTGTTCGCGAAGCTTGTATTTCAGCAGTTTTCCGCTGGCGCTCATGGGCAGGGCATCTACAAACACCACTTTCTTGGGCACTTTGTATCCGGCGATCTCCGTCTTGCAGAAAGTGCGGATGTCTTCTTCCGTGGCATTCACGTCTTGTTTCTTCAGAATCAGCGCGGTGACGGCTTCTCCCCACTTGTCATCCTTGGTGCCGATGACCGCCGCCTGAGCGACGGCCGGATGCTTGTAGAGAACGTTTTCCACCTCGGCGGGGTATACATTTTCACCACCCGTGATGATCATGTCTTTTTTTCGGTCCACGACATAAATATAGCCCTGATCATCCACTCGGCACAGGTCCATCGGGTAGTACCAGCCGTTTCTGAAAACTTCCCTGGTTGCGTCTTCCTTGTTCCAGTACCCCAGTGTCGTACCCAATCCCCGCACCCGGATTTCGCCGATGGCCCCCGGCGCAACCGGTTTGTCGTTTTCGTCCACAACTTCGCTCTGCATGTCGGCAAACGACCGGCCACAGGAGGAAAGAATTTCCGTTTTCCCTTCCGCCAATGCACGGGTGACATCTTCGATTCTTAGAACCGTAGCCTGGCCTACCGTTTCACTGGTGCCGAAAAGATGCAGAAAAACATTGCCGAATTTTTCGATGGCTTGTTGAAAGACAACCGGGGTGACAGGGGCGCCGGCAAAGAACACCTTTTTCATACTGCTCAGATTATATTTTCCGGCGTTGGGATTCTGCACGAGAAACAGGAGCATGGGGGTGGCGATCATGCCTGTGGTCACTTTGTATTTCTCGACAAGTCGCATGAACTCTTCGGTGTCCCACATCGTCATGATGACCGACGTCGTTCCGCTGAACATGTCGTTCATCAACACGACTTCACCGGTGGCATGAAACAGCGGGGATGCCACGATCCCGACATCGTGTTGGTCCATTCTCATTTCAAGAGTCAGGCTTCTGCCGACATGATAAAGATTGAGATGGGTTCCCATGCAGCCTTTCGGCGCTCCGGTGGTGCCGCTGGTGTACATCAGAATGGCCAGATCGTCTTCATACACCGGAACGGTGGGAACATGAGAAGGCGTCTGCGCAATCAACGTTTCGTAGTGGAGCCATCCGGCCGGAGTTTTGGACGGATCTCCGATAAAGATGAAATGCTTGATGAAACCCAAGTCTGCCTTGAGCTTTTCGATGTGTTCCAGATATTCTTCGTTCACCATGAGAACGGATGCCTGAGAATCCTTGAGTACCGTCAGAATTTCAGGGGGTGCCAATCTGAAATTGAGCATGACCAGCACCAGGCCGGCATTGGGAATACTGAAATAGGTTTCTGCGTTTTCGATACTGTTTTTGCTTAAAATCGCAACGCGATCCCTTTTCTCCAGACCCAGGTTCAATAAAGCATTTCCCATACTGCGCGTCCGGTCTGCAAATTCTTGAAAGGTAAACCGCCGCTGGCCTTCAATCACCGCGATCTTTTCCGGGTTATATTCCAGATTTCGCGCGACCACTGTTCTAAGGGTACAAAAATCCTTCATGTTTTCCTGCTCCTTATGGTTTCGAGGTTATCGGGTGAAGCACGATGAATTTCCGACGATGATCCGATAAATTGGATTCAGTATATACAGGATATATGATTTTTTTATAATCGGTATATCGATGAAAGGCGTGTAGGGAAAAAAAGAAATTATCCATAGGTGTTTCACCTACAAAAGAAGGGAGGCACTTCAACTTTTCGAGGGGATGATTCCCTGGCTCACCCAGAGGACGGCATATCGCACCATATCCATGCCGTGAGAGAAACCAAGTTTGGCCTTGATGCGTTCCCGGTAGGTGCCGACGGTTTTGGCGCTGAGGTGAAGCCGTTCGGCGATTTCGGCGGTATGAAGCCCCTGCCCGATCATCTGAAAAATTTCCAGTTCACGGTTTGTCAAATGATCCAGTGGATTCTCGTGCATGGCGTCGGGATGACTGACCACGGTCTCCAGAAGTCGGCTGGAGACTTTTTCACTGACATAGAGATATCCTTGCAGGATCCGGCGGATCGCCTTGACAACCGATACGGTTGCCTCCTGTTTCATGATGTATCCTCGGGCGCCGGCTTTCAGGCACCGCTGGGCATGCAGAGATTCGTCGTGCATGGACAGCACCAGCACCGGTATCCGGCTGCCGCTTCGGGAACGGATATCTTGAATCAGATCAAAACCGCTGCTGTCTTTCAGAGACAGATCCACAACGACCAGATCCGGATTGATGTTCATAAGAAGCTTTCTGGCTTCCTGAACACTTTCGGCTTCTCCGCAGACCGTCAGATCGGATTCCTGGTTGATCAGTTCCCGCAATCCCATTCTGAAAATGGGATGATCTTCCACAATCAGTATGTTGTTTTTTTCATTTCCGGTCATGAATCATCTCCCGCCGATTTCGAAAATCAGGCATTTCAAGTGTGATCACGGTGCCGCCGGCCGGCCGGCGACTTATCGATAACGCCGCATGGATCCGACGGGCGCGATATTTCATGATGTTCAGCCCCATCCCATCGCTCTGGACCGATTCGGATATGCCGCACCCGTCATCCTCGATTGTCAGCAACAAGTCGGCATCCCGGAAAAACAGAAAAATTCGGATGTTTTTGGCCCCGGCGTGTTGTACGGCATTGTGCAGGGCTTCATGGGCGATATAGTAAATATGGGTGGCCATGGACTGTTCGGCGATGCGCACGGGGGTGTCGCATTGCAACCGGCAGGATATGCCGAATACGTCTTCGATATATCCGGCCAACTCACTGAGAGACGCATCCAGTCCTTGATCTCCCAGATCCACGGAGCAAAGGCCTCTGGCCAATCGGCGCAATTTATGAATGGCATCGGCCATCAGTTCGCGGATTTTGGCAGCATCCACGGCCTCGTCGGCGTTTCTGGCAAGCAGTTTCTGCTCGAGAACACAGGCCAGAAAATCCACACCGATCAGATGCGGGCCCAGATCATCATGGAGGTTGTGCCCGATTTTTTGCTTTTCCCGCTGGCTGATATCCAGAATTTCCTGTTCGAGACTTTGGGAAAGGGCCAGTTTCTCCATGAACTCATTGAAATATCCGGCCAGATGTCCGATTTCGTTATGTGTTTTGACTTCCATCCGCACGCTCATATCGCCGGCTGCCCCTGCACGGAAACGATCCATCAGAGTTCGCAGCGGGCGGGTGATGGATGCACTGATCAGCAGGGTGATGGGAAAGACCAGAAGCAGCGTGACCGGAACGATGATCAACCCGATGTGTTTCAGGCTGTTTAGCGGTTCATAGACTTCGTCCAGGTAACACGAGGATGCCACGATCCAGTCGAATTCGGGAATATGGTTGAAGATGACCAGTTTTTGCCGGCGTTCCAGTTCATCGGGATTTTTCCAGGTGTAGATGAGTTTGCCACTTTTCTGCCGAATGATTTCGGATGTGATTCGATTATCTTCGTCGGTAAACCCGTAGGGCTGGCCAAAGGACAATTTGGGATGAATGATGATGTTGCCGCTGCCGTCCAGGATAAAAGAATATCCGTTCTCCCGGAATTTCAGGGACAGAATGTTTTCCCGGAAATCCGACACATTGACCAGGTCTTTGAACTCGTCTCGGTAAGCGGATACCGAAATGATCCAGTCCCAGGGCTTGAAGTAAATCATGAATATGGCCTTGGGACGATCTACGGTTTCACCTGGGTTTTTCCAGTCATATTCCAGATAACCTTCCCGCCGTCGGACCAGTTCCTTGGTGAAATCCCGGTACAGAAAACTTTTGCCGTAAACATCCGGATAGGGGTGGACGACCGCAACTCCCTGGCTGTTGGAACAGTACAGATAGCCGCTTTTACCGATTTTCTGGCCGGTAATGATGCGAACGGCATCGGCACGGGCATCTGTTTCGGAAATGAGACCGCGCTGGGACTTGTCATACAGTTCCTGAACCACAAACAAATTGGTTTCCGCTACCGCCCGCAGATAGCTCCGGATGGCATTCTGGGCGGCGGTATGGACCATGTTCAGGATGGAAATCGTTGAATTGCTCAGCTCGCTTTCGATTCCGGCCTCGATGGAGTCACGCATCGTAAAATAAAAAATGAGACTGCCGAACAACCCGGCAACGATAAAAACAGAGGAATAACTTACCATCAATTTGACATGGATGGGCAGATTCCGAAAAAATGCGGATGCGTTTTTCAACGTAGAAATTGAACCTGTTTTTTTATAGCTTTCAATATAAGGCAACTCGAAAAAAATAATCTACCAGGATTCATCAAAAGATATTCACATGGATATACAGGATGGACAGGATAGGGAATTGGGCTTTTTTGGCCATTCCCGACAATGATCACTTATTGTTTCAGCTCTTCATTTTCTTCAATGAGGATTTGAATGTAGGATTTGACAGTTAACGGACAACGGTTCTTTTCATGGTATTGTTGGTTGAAAATCGCCAGAAATATTGTTACCGAATATTTTGATGGTTTACATCGAAAACCTCGTCAAAAAAAGCATTTTTATCGAGAGTCTTCTGCCATTTTCTGTGCCTTTCCACACTTTCAAGCCTTTTTCCTCTTGGGATCGACAGAAATCGGATGGCATCGTAATTTCCAAGCTCACGGAAAAGGATTTCAATACCCCTCTGCAAGAGTTCGTTTTCAGAGATGGTTTTTGTCAATTTCATTTCAGCCTCTCTTTCTCGCAAAAAGCTAATGGGTTACCTGTCCAGATTTTTAAATCTATTCTGCTGCATTTTTTACAAAGTTTATGGGCTTGGTTCTAATGTGGACCACCGACTCCTTCCGCCAGCCCCCCTCCCAACC
>CAYQKZ010000069.1:0-12286 GCA_964418135.1 uncultured Desulfobacterales bacterium | reverse complement strand
TCAAATATGTAAGGACATAAAATCATGAAAGATCAATACAAGCATTCAGCCAAATGGTATGATGGCATCATCGGTCCAATGACCATCGGACTGCGCAATATCGGTCTGAAAATGTATCCCGTCCAGGAAGGGATGACCGTTTTGGATATCGGATGTGGTACGGGAGTCCACCTCAGGCTGTATCAAAAACATAACTGTCATGTCTATGGAATCGATGTATCTCCCGCCATGATCGAAGTGGCGGGCAAGAAACTGGGTAAAGAGGCACGGATCTGCCTTGGCAGTGCCACAGATATGGAATTTGCCAATGACCACTTTGATTTGATTCTGTGTGTTATGGCGCTGCATGAAATGCCGGAACAGGCCAGAGAAGACGTCTTGAAGGAAGCGAAAAGGGTTCTGAAAAGCGATGGCCGCATTCTGTTGATAGACTTCCATCCGGGGCCCATCACAAAAATGAAGGGTATCTTTTCGAAGGTCGTCATCACCATAGCGGAAATGATCGCGGGTGGGGAGCATTACAAAAACTATCGTCATTACATCAGAAACGGAGGCTTGCCGAGGTTGATAGATTCGATGGGTTTCCACATCGAAGAAAGGAAAATCGTCAGCGGTGGCAACTTCGGGCTGTTTTTGTTGAAAAAATAAACGGGATGCTCGAATCCATCAAGCCATCTTTGATAGAGCCTTGTTTCGGAAGCCCCCCTCCCAATCTCCCCAGGGGGGGAGAGCTGAAATCCCCCGCATCAACCGCTTGAGCCATGATCTGATGCTGGAACTGGAAAGGAGAGGCCGAGTTTAATATCCATACCCGTGAATGCTGTTTATGAATCGCTGATATAAAAAAAATTATCGCGCAGCCGCATCTATTTTACCTGTTCCAGTCCAGGGGAATTTCAGAAATTTCTTGAAAATGCTTGATTGTTTGCTGTCTTTTTGAGCATTGCCGGGAGCCTTGGATGCCGAAATCTGAACCGTCTGCGTCTGCTGCTGTTTCGACTGCCTGAGATGATGAACACGTATGGCGACAGCAGCCTGATCCGCCATCATCTGCAGAAGTTTGGTTTGAGATTTGACAGTTGTTAATTCCGCAGGATTCAGACCGATCACGATTACCCCCACCTTATCGCCATAAGCGACCATCGGAAGACAGACAAAGCCTTCTTTGTTCAAAAGCTGGGTGATCTGTTTATCCGGTACTCCCATGAGGGCTTCTGCAGGACGAGAGAATGAATTCAGTATTTTACGGGACTGAAGACATTCGACCAACAGACTTTTTTCCGTACTCAACGGAATCACCATGTCTTTGATCAGGGTGGATTTTACGGCATCCGGCAGGACAACCCCTTGAAGGTCATTGGTTTCAGGTTCGTAGGCAAAGAAAAAGATCATGGAGAGTTCAAAAATGATCTGAAGTCCCTGCGCGGTTTCCTTCCACACCGCTGTTTCATCGGCTGCCTCGAGCATGTTCTGTACGGTACTCAGTAATAGAGAGCGGTCTTGAACTTCCTGGGCTAAATGAACCCGCTTTTGACGATCATCTGCGGAAAACTCGAAATTGTTGGATTTGAACGGTTCGATATCAATATTCAAGGATTCGGCCGTTGCCGTCAGTTCTTCATCGGTGCGGCTTATAAATTCTTCGGCCATGTCCTGGGTAAATCCGAAAATTTTTTCGGCTGAAGCCAGCCCTTCTTTAAATTTTTGTTCGGAATCGCTGCTCAATAAATTGGCTGCATAGATGAACTGAGCCAACGGCGGCGCGTTCAACATACTGAATGCAGAGTGATGATGACATAGAACCGCATCGGCGATCTGGTGCGGAAATCCCCATTTGTCCAGGAGCCAGGCGCCGATTTCGGCGTGATTGGCGCCGATTTGGGTTTCTCCGGCCAGAATCAGATCGGGACGATCCTTTCGTTTTTCGAGAAGTTCCGAATATTGATCGGGAAAATTGACCAGCAGAATGATTTTGCCGATGTCGTGTAGCATACCGAACAGGAACACTTCCTCCGGATCATGATATTTCTGTTTTTTTGCAATCAGTTTCGCCAGAATCGCACACCGCAGAGAGTGCCACCAGAAATATTTCAAGTTGAAGCCTTTTCTGGATTCGACGTTCTGAAAAACTTCGTGAACGGAACTGCATATGGCAACATTCTTGACGGCATTCGTTCCAAGAAAGATGACGGCGCCACTGACATTGGTAACTTTGCTGTCTTTCGAATAGTAAGCAGAGTTGACCAGATTCAAAATGCGGGTGGTCAGTGACGGATCTTTTTCGACAATGGCGGATATTTCCCTGAGACCTTTATCCGCATTGCAGGTTTTGATCAACTGGAGCAAAATATGCGGAAGTGTTGGAATCTGCTTCAATCTGTTCATTTTATCCAATAATGGTTTGTCGAAATACATAAGGAAAACCTCGCATTAAAGTGAACAGCATTCTTTTCTGAAATATAAATCCAACAATCGGATATGTCGGCTTAAGGCTATTTTAGGACAAGCAATTGACATGCCGGAATGTACAGGCAAGGTGATTTATTGCAATGAGGATATCCGCATGAAGCAAGCAGACGTTGACCGTTGACCGTTGACCGTTCACGGCCAACCGTGTTTTTTCATGGTATTGTATGTTGAAAATCGCCAATAAAATATCGGTGACATCCAGGGCGATTCTGTAACTTTCTTCAAGATAAAGCACTCTTTTATGGGTGTTCGAAAAATCGTCATGAACAAAAAAATGTAAATGTTCTAACGTTATTTTGACAAAACGGCAATGTCATGTCTCTGAAAATTTCTAATGACATTTGGTTTGGGCGTAACCATTCACCCCCCCCGACCTCCCCCGCTGGGGGGAGGAGGTGAACGATTACGTTTGGGCAGTCATCAGGCAGGGCGATTGGTCATTTTCTTTAAATGATTCGCGAGCGCTATAATTCCTTCAAAATCGAAATCATCGGCCAGTTGGTCAATCCTGTTTCGATAGGAGGTAAAATCCGTTGAGCGGGAAGACATCTCTTCTGCGATTGCTTTCAGTCCGGACGCATCGCCCATTTCTGCAGCTTCACACAGTCTTTCGGAGGCCTCTGCCGCCAAGTCCGGCAACAGATTTGCCATCGATTCACCAGGCGTATCGAGAGATGTATCAGAAGCCGGTAATGCCAGGGTTTGAGCGGATCGCAGCGCCTGATCCAGCCTTGTTTCAAAAGTGACGAGCGCTTCGCTGACGGCATCCGGCTGCGGCGGATTGTTTTCGGTTGCACGTTTGATCAGCTTTTCCATTTCCGCTGCGGCAGACTGAAGAGAACAAGCGGACAGATTGCCTGCCAGTCCCTTGATATCGTGAATCATGCTGTGAGCCTGGCGGTAATTTCCGGTATCCAGCGCCCGACGAATATCGGTGGCTGATTCCGTGTATCGGGAGGCAAAACCAGACAACAGTTTACGATAGAATGCTTTATTTCCGCTCAGGCGTTTGAGCCCATCCTTTAAATCGAATCCCTCCAGCGTATCCGGAAATGGTGGTTCTTCCGGTGAAAGGGGGGCGGAATCGCGGGTGATGTTCGTTTCTTCATGAGACAATGGAATTTCCGGTGTGGGATCTTGCCGAAACGATGCGGGTGAGGTTGAAATCCATCGCGCCAGAACAGCATAGAGCTGGGTCGGATCGATCGGTTTGGTGACATGATCGTTCATGCCGGCTGCAGAACTCTTCTCCTGATCACCGGCCATGGCATGGGCGGTCATGGCGATGATGGGCAGATCCGTCATCTGCAAATCCCGTCGGATAATTCGGGTGGCGGTATAGCCATCCATTATCGGCATCTGTACATCCATCAGCACGGCATCGAAGCGGGTGGTCTGCACCACATCCAGGGCTTCCTGCCCGTTGCCGGCAAGGGTTGTTAGAACCCCCACATTGGCGAGAATTTCCATGGCGACCTGCTGGTTCAGCTCGTTGTCTTCGACGATCAGTACCCTGGCACCCGCAAGATATTTGAGCATATCCGCCGGCTGTTCTTTGCGTTCGGTCGGTTTGAATTCCCGAGAGGGGTCTTTGGACAGGGCATAGAGGATGGTGTCGAACATCACCGATGGACTGATCGGTTTGATTAAAAAACCGTCGAGACCCGCGGCTTCGGCCCGCCAGATGATTTCTTCCCGGCCATAAGCGCTGACAAGAATAACGGCTGGAATTTTGGGCAGGCGAGAGTCCCGTTTGATCCGCTTGGCGGCTTCGAAGCCGTCAATTCCCGGCATCTTCCAATCCATAACCACAATATCGAATGGCAGGTTATCGATCGACTTTTCGATTTCCTTCAACCCTTCTTCGCCGGATGCGGCCAGCGATACTTTGAAACTGAACGATTCCAGCATTTTCTGGAAAATTTCCCGGGATGTCGGATTGTCATCCACAACCAGGGCTTTGATGCCTCTCAGATCCGACGGCGGCAGGTGGCAACTGCTGTTACCTTTCTGGTCGATACCGAAAACGGCAGTAAAAAAGAACGTACTGCCGATGTCGGGCGTACTTTCGGCCCAGATCTGGCCGCTCATCATTTCCACCAGGCGATGGCAGATGGTCAGGCCCAACCCGGTGCCGCCGTATTTACGGGTAATGGAGGAGTCTGCCTGGGTAAAAGGGGCGAACAATTGTAACATCTGGTCTTCGGTCATGCCGATTCCGGTATCGCGCACGCCGAATTTGATGACGGTGCGATGGGTGTCCAGTTCAACCAATTCCGTGAAAACCACGATCTCCCCATGGTCGGTGAATTTGAGGGCATTGTTGGCCAGGTTGATCAAAACCTGGCTCAATCGCAGGGGATCCCCCACCAGCGAGCGGGGAACGTTGGTGTCGGTGCTGAACAGAACTTCGATACCTTCCTTTTCCTGGGCTTTGACCGTCATCAGCGTGGCCAGATTCTCCATGACGGTATCCAGATTGAAATCAATGGACTCCATGTTCAATTTTCCGGCTTCGATCTTGGAAAAGTCCAGAATATCGTTGATAACTCCAAGCAGTGAATTGGCGGAAATCTGGATTTTGGTAAGGTAGTCCTTTTGTTTCGGTGTCAAACCCGTCTTGAGTGCCAGATGGGTCATTCCCAGAATGGCGTTCATGGGGGTGCGGATTTCGTGGCTCATATTGGCCAGAAAATCGCCTTTTGCCCGCGTGGCGGATTCCGCCTTATTTCGAGCTTCGATGAGTTCCGCTTCCATTTGCTTGAGATGGATGATATCGGTAACCATGGCAAAGGAACCGGTTTTGACCCCGTTTTTGTCGTAAAACGGTGTTGCATGGAAAAGACAGGGCGCTCTGGATCCGTCGGGCCGGCTGATAGAGACCTCGTAGATACTGTTTTCGCCCTTTGCCCGGCGCTTGAGCTGTTCCTTCATGATCGAGGTGTTTTCATTATCTAAAAAATCGAATACATTTTTTCCTATCGCCTCTTCCTGATGAATGCCGAGAATGTTGCTCATGGCCTCGTTTACGGCTATGGTTACCGCGTCGTTGTCGATCCACCAGAACCCTTCATTGGATGTAGCCAGAATTTTCTGGAGACGGTATTCGCTTTCCTGAAGCGCATCTTCGGCTTGTTTGCGCAGGGTGATGTCGCGGAACACCACCACGGAACCGATGATCTCGTTTTCTTTACATTGGGGCACACTGGTGTAGGAAGTGTCGAAATATGTACCATCTTTGCGCCAGAAAACCTCATCTCTTCGAAATGTGGTGATTCCTTCGGTGTAGGCCAGATAGATCGGGCATTCCTGCTGCAGGTGGGGTGTGCCATCCGGATTCGAATGGTGAATCAATTCGTGTACAAAATGATCCAGAATTTCTTTCGGGGCAAAACCGAGCATTTTCTGCGCCGCTTCATTGACATAGGTACACCGTCCCTGGGCATCGGTGCCGAAAACGCCTTCGGCCATCGATTGCAGAATCAGGCGGCTGTATTCCTCGGACTGTCTGAGTTTTTCGGTCCGCTCCGCAAGCAGCCTTTCCAGATCCGCTTCGTAACACATCAATTCTGTTTCGGATTTCCTGATATCTTTCACGGCATTATTCCTCTGTACCCTCTCCGCTGAACTGAAAGCCAATGATTCACGGCATCTTCATGCGAAGGATCATACATAAATCGACATTTTCAAGACAGTCCCGGATGCTGCGGGTTCTATTCGACAACCATCAACAGCATTGCCATATCGTCATCCGCCGGACGCGGCCCGGCAAATTGGGACAGGTCGTCTATAATTCTTTCGAGAGTGCCTGAAAGGTCGGCGGTGTCGGTGGATTCAAACTGCCGTAACAGGCGGTTGGTGCCGTAGAGTTCCCGTTTTTCATTGAATCGCTCGGTGATGCCGTCCGTATAGAAAAGCAGTCGGTCTCCGGGTTGAAGTGATATTTCGGTAACCGGAACATCGGTGTAAGGGAACAGCCCCATAATCAGCACTCCCTCACAGGTCAGTTCGGTAGCCGATTTTTCGGAAGGTCTGTGGTGGATGGGCGGCGGGCTGCCTGCGCGGGCCATTTTGAGTATTTTGGAATGGATGTCGTAAACGGCGTAGACG
Organism: uncultured Desulfobacterales bacterium; assembly: GCA_964418135.1. Classification (GTDB taxonomy): domain Bacteria; phylum Desulfobacterota; class Desulfobacteria; order Desulfobacterales; family Desulfatirhabdiaceae; genus RAAP-1. The sequence continues at coordinate 5,707 of CAYQKZ010000069.1, read as the reverse complement.
GCCGTGACAAAACTTCCTTTGTTGACTTTGCACAGGTTTTCGTTGAGGTAGGAGATGACCTGATCCGGCTCTGTAAGGCAGGTGGAACAGGAACGAAACAACGCACAGGTCATGGCCATCATGACCGTTGCCGGTGCGGCATGGCCTTCCGCATCCGCAACGAGAATGCCCAGTCTGCCATCCGGCAATACCACAACATCGTAATAATCACCGCCGGTGTAACGGCTGGTTTCGTAATGAACAGCCAGTTTCAGGCCGCCGATATCCGGCAGGCGCTCGGGCAGAAGGTTTCGCTGAAGCTGAGATACGATCAGAAGTTCGTGTTCGAGTTCGTCCCGCTGCTGTTGCACTTCGCGGCCCAGCCGGTGAATCGTCAGGTGGGTGTTGACACGGGCGATCACTTCTTCGGGCTGGAAAGGTTTGGCAACATAATCCACCGCCCCAAGCTGCAAACCACGCACCTTGTCTCCGGTTTCATCGAGTGCGGACAGAAAAATTACGGGGATTTTGCAAGTTTCCGAATTCTCTTTCAATCGCCGACACACTTCGAATCCATCGATACCCGGCATCATGATGTCGAGCAGAATCAGATTGGGCTGTGCTTTTTGTGCAATCGCCAGGGCGGTTTCACCGTTTTTTGCAAACAGCAGTTTGGTTCCGAGTTTCTCCAGCGTTTGCGACAGCATCTGGAGGTTGGCTGGTTGATCGTCAACCAGGAGGATGGATTCCGTTGTTTTGTTGAGTTCTGCCATCAAGATTCGCCCTTGCTTGCGTTTCATCATCGGCCGGAAATCACCGGCTGTAAAGGTTTATTTTTGGATAACACCTGCCCTGAAGGCCGTCAAGGAGTAATTATTCACCTCCTCCCCCCAGCGGGGGGAGGTCGGGAGGGGGGAACCATTGTGCTTACAAATAGTTATTCCCTTTCAATTATTTTTGGCAGGGAAGGGGAATGAACGATTACGTCAAGGACATTCAAAAGGCGTCGATTCCAGAGTGTGAGTCATCCGATCAGTCGGAAAGCATTAGTTTCAACCGCTGTTGGGGATTGAAGAAAATAACCTGATCCGGTTCAAATTTGTCCGCTTCGAACGGAAAATAGCATTTCACATGTTCTTTCAGCCAGATGACTTTTTCCTCATATTCGGGATGGGTCGGGTTATGTAAAATCTCCAACAGATCGAAATAACCCGGTGCGCCGCCGCAGTCTTCCGGAGGGCATGCGCATTCTCCTGCAATGCATTTCGGATATGAAACGCCTTTTTCTTTCAATAGAATGCCTTCAAACAAAACCTCATGGGTCCACCCGTCTCCGAAATCGTATTCATATTCAATTGTTTGCCCGATCTCACCGATATATGTCACCATTGAAATCTCCCAGCCGGCCAAGGTTTTTTGATTTCCCAGGTCATCATCCGGAATCCCGATAACGATGTCTTTTTTTTTGTTTTTTGGGCGGAAGCGAAAATCATGCAGGTGACAATCCATCCATCCCATGGCATCCTGAATGGCCACATGCAGATCCCAGAAACTGTATACGGCCGGCACCTGGATTCTTCTCCAGATTGTCGGCTCGACTTCCTTCAGGCTGATTTTGAACTGATAAACCGTATGCTTTGAGCTGGTCGTCATATCCATCCTTTCGTATATCGTGGCAATTGGGTTGATTCCCGCAGCGTTCTGGCGGTGGAGATAATGGGGTTACAGGACCTCGGGTATCAAGATTTTGAAATGTATTCTTCTGAGGGATAAGCACATCCTTTGTTTGCGTAAACGTGATTCCACCATTGATTTATCGTACCCTACGATAATGACGATATTCATGTCAAACAATTTACCGACCGATAACGCACCCAAAAGCTTTATCTTGAAAGCTATTTATATATATTGTACAGATTGATCGTTCATGCACAAGGGCTTGTTCGTTCCAATATATGAGAAAAAGCCAACCACCTTTTAAGCGGTTATGACGGTCCGGCCGAACCACCGTATTGAACTATGGAATTTCAGAAAAAACATTGATGACACAAATCGTTCTCATACTCATCCTTGTCCTGTCGGACTGGTTCATCTGCGGTTCCCACACCCCGGCCCAGGAGAAATATGCCGAATGGAAGGATATGATCATCCGAGAACAGACCACGGTGCGCGATCAGCAGACGATGTTCGAACAGTTCATCGCCACGCAGCCTCAGGAAGCTGAAAAAGCTCAGGAAAAGTTCATGGCGTTCAACCGGGAGCTGAGGCGGTTGCTCCTTGCCCATGGGATATGGGATAAAACGCCTGTGGAATGCCGGGACACCCTGAAAAAGATCGAGGCTCTAAAAAAGAGTGTTTACAGTGATATCGACCCGATTCATGAACAGATCAAGATTCTCGGCATATTCGACGAAGAGACCCTGGTTAGAAAAGAAGAATACAGTAAACTGGCCGAAGATAAATCTCTGGCCAGCTCCGCCCATATCATCCGGGAATATATCGAAGATCTGAACAAACTGTCCGGCACCACCAATACGGTAAAACAGCTTCTGATTGCGCTGACATGTACCGAAGATTTTCTCGACAGGCTGGAACAGAGACGATCGTCCGTTGAAAAAGAGCTTGTCGTGTTATGGAAAACCTATTTTCTAAAACCGCTGCCCAAGCATTTTTTCACATCCCAGACATGGGAAGTGGCTTATTCGAACGCGAAAATGTGGCTGAAACTGGCGCCGTTGTTCGGATTGACACCATATGAACACCAACAGAGCGCTTTCAGGGATTTTATCTTCCGGATCACCTTGTCATGGCTACTGGTTTGTCTGGGAAGCTTTATTTTTCTGAAAAGGCAGGGGAAAAAAACACCAGTCCATCACCCCATCCGGCATTATTTCCCGTGTTGTGTCTGGTCGGCTCTCGGTCTTTCCGTTCTGATCCACACCCTCACTTCCGAACAATTTCAGTTCGGATCGTATCAGTCTTTCTCGGATATTTTCATTTCCGCCGGTGTCGTCTCCATAGCCTGGAACCTGCGCAATACATCCCTTGCAACGGCGGATCGTCTTTCCCACAATATCCTCTGGCCGCTGTGGGGTGTCTTTTCCGCCGGAATCATCGTTCAGGTATGGCGTATTCCGATTGTGACGATAACACCGGTATTCACGATCCTGTTATTGGCGTTTGGAATCTATTTTTATTTATTGAAGAAACATCTTTACGGTATGGAACGGAAACTGTCCATTTTTTCCGCAGTTCTATGGATCATTCTGGCCGCGATGGGGCTGCTTGGTTGGGGTAACCTTTCCATGCTCATCTCCGCATTCTGGTTCATGGTCGTTTTGAACATCGTGCTGGGATCTGGACTGAGTTTTCACTTCTGGAAAATCATCCATTCCGACAGCCACAAGCCCACGATGCTGATTTTATTGAGCAACATGATCATGCCCCTGATCTTTATCGGGCTGTTGACCTCGATGATGTTGTGGGCCACGATCTATCTGGGCGGCATGCCGCTGCTGCTCGAGATCGTTCAGTCCGAAATCGACTGGGGAATATTTCGGTTTCGGATCACAACAGTGCTGACCCTTGCCGCGCTGTTCTTTCTGGCCCGTTCTCTGATCGCTTTTTTCTGCACTGGGATCACGTTTCTGCGCTTACGCTGGGAAAATGTCGAAGAAGGTGTCGTCAAATCCCTGCAAACGCTGACCTCTTATATCGTTTGGTCCGGTTATCTGATTGCCGCTTTGCACTTTCTTGGGATCGGCTTCGAGAAACTGACCCTCATCGCGGGCGGATTGTCGGTGGGCATCGGGTTTGCGCTTCAGGATCTGATCAAAAATTTCGTCGGCGGTCTGATGCTGCTGTTCGGGCGTTCCGTACATCCGGGTGATCAGATTCAGATCGACGATATCCGGGGATGTGTCACGCGGATCGACATCCGGAGTACCGTGGTTCAGACCAACGAGGATTCCACGATATTTCTGCCGAATGCCGATCTGATATTGAAAAGGATCGTCAACTGGACCCATAAGGACCCGAAGGGCAGGGCGGAGGTGGCTGTAAGTGTCGCCTATGGGTCGGATATCGATCTGATCAAAAAACTGCTTATGGGATGTGCGCTTTCAAATCCGAATGTATTGCCGGATCCGTCCCCGTATGTATTGTTCACCGATTTCGGTGACAATGCGATGACTTTTCATATTCGGTTCTGGATCATGAATGTCGTGCTTTCACGAGATCGGGTACGATCGGAAATCCGCTTTGCGATCGAAAGCGCTTTCAGGGAGCATGGGATCGATTTGGGATGGGGGGACGGTGTCGTTGGCCTGCTGAAGGCCGGGATCGCCTGATGACCCCTGCATGATAAGGGAGGATACGATGGAGCTGACATATCAAGACCGTGAAGACCTGAAATACGCAAAAAAAATTCTTGAAAACCCGGGATTTGCTGCAAAAGTACTGAATTATATCGGTATCCCTATCGAGAAAGGCATCGGGATGCTGCCGATAAACTGGTACTATGCTGTGACCCAGGTGACCAAGCAATCTCTGGAAAAAGCGCTTGTTTTGTCGTTGTCCACGCTGGATGAACGGGCAAAGTCCCAGCCGCGGGACTTCCTGCACAAGGTGATAGTTGCCGCAACCGGGGCCGCCGGCGGTGCCTTCGGTCTGCCCGGTCTGGCTATCGAGCTTCCGGTTTCCACCTGCGTGATGCTTCGCTCGATTGGTGATATCGCCAGAAGCCACGGAGAGCGGCTTCAAATACCGGAGGCGCAGCTGGCCTGCATGGTGGTATTTGCCCTTGGCGGTCCCAGTACGTCGGACGATGCGGCGGAGCCCGCCTATTTTGTCATCCGATCCGCACTGGCGGCATCCGTATCCGAGGCGGCAACATTTGTGGCGGAAAGAGGGTTCGTTCAGGAAGGTATGCCTGTTCTGCTCAAACTCATCAACCAATTGGCCCTGCGCTTTGAAATCAACGTCACCGAAAAACTGGCAGCCCAGGCTGTACCGATACTCGGTGCCGTGGGCGGTGCGGCGATCAATACCGTGTTCATCGACCATTTTCAGGATATGGCGCATGGGCATTTCATCATCCGCCGGCTGGAACGGACGTATTCTCCGGAATTCATTCGGGAGGCGTATGACAGGTGTTGAATTGAGTCAATGACTGATTTCCGGAAATGGGATAGGGGAATCGGAAACCTATTTCATCGACCGGCTACCAGATCAAGATATTTTTCGGTAAGGCCGAGATACAGCCAGCGGCAGCGTGAGCGCCCGGCGTTTCTTGAAATCCGCAGCGGTCAGCGGGCGCTTCGGCATTTTGCCGGCGGCCTGATCCGCTTCGATCCCGCGCAGGGCTTCGTTATAGCGAAAGGATTATGCCCTTTCGCAGTATAGTTGATAGTCTGGCGCTTTACAGCCGGCCGATTCGTGGCGACACCACAAAATCGTATCGCTCAACGATACCCTTTCGAGCAAGTCGGATGTAACCGTCCACCTCCTCTTCAGATAATGTCCAATGCAAACATCGATAAAGAAAAAACCGTCCTGCCAGACTTTCCGACAGTCCTTTTTGAATCAACAAGGAGGAGTGAACCCAGAATGATCACCTGCATGGCCGTATCGTTGAAACGGGCTCTACTTCACAGCGCTTTGGCGACCACGCAAGATTGGATTCAGAAACTGGATGCCTTGGAATGAGCCGACCCTTTTCACATCCGTT
>CAYQKZ010000068.1:0-12319 GCA_964418135.1 uncultured Desulfobacterales bacterium | reverse complement strand
AGGGGTGGATGCCATCAATATCACCGGCGGATGGCATGAATCCCGTGTGCCGCAGTTGCCCATGGAGCTTCCCCGGTCGGCGTACGCCTATCTGGCGCTGAACATCAAACGGGCCGTATCCCTGCCAGTCATGGCTTCGAATCGGATTACGGATCCGGCAACCGCCGAAAAGATACTGACCGACGGCTATGCCGATATGGTCAATCTGGGCCGGGTGCTGATCGCGGATCCCGAATGGCCGTTGAAAGCTTTGGAAGGCCGGGCCGATGAAATCCGCCCCTGTGTGGCCTGTTCTCAGGGCTGTACGGATCAGGTGTTCAGCGGAAAGCCGGTTTTCTGTATCGGCAATCCACGGGCTGGTTTTGAAACCGAGCGAAATATCTTAAAAACCAATGCAGCCAAAAATGTCTTGATCGTGGGTGCTGGACCGGGCGGACTGGAGGCGGCAGTCACCGCCACACAAGCCGGCCACCGGGTTGAACTCTATGAAAAGAGCAACGATATCGGCGGACAGCTCTGGATGGCAGGCGCTCCGCCTCACAAGCGGGAGATTCTGGAATATATCCGCTATTATTGGGCCATGATCCGTCGGCTTCAGATTCCGCTGTTTCTGAACACAAACGTGGATACGGCCTTGATTCAAGGCAAGAAACCGGATTTTGTCTTGATCGCGGAAGGTGCCGAGTCTCTAATTCCGCCGATTCCAGGTGCCACCGATCCGTGTGTGTTGAATGCCTGGGAAGTACTTCGCGACAATCCACTTCTGGGAAAGCGGGTGGCGGTCATTGGCGGTGGGGCTGTCGGGCTTGAAACAGCGCTGTTTGTGGCGGCCAAGGGAACCATTACACCGGAAATTCTTCACTTTCTGTTTACCTACGAAGCCGAAAGTGTCGAGCGACTCAGAGAACTGATGTTTCAGGGGTCTTCCCGGGTGACGGTCTTTGAAATGCTGACCAAGGCCGGAAAGGATGTCGGCAAATCCACGAAATGGATTCTAAACGACAATCTCAAGCGATATGGCGTCAAAGTCCATACGGGTACCAAAGTGATTTCCATCCGGAACAGCACGCTGACCATTGAAAAAGAGGGGGCTATAACCGAGGAAACCTTCGATTCGGTGATCCTGGCCTCGGGTTCCCGTCCGGTTCAGTTCCTTTCTCAAAACATTACATCTCTGAATATTCCCTTTGCTGTCATCGGCGACTGTATCAAACCCGGAAAAATCAACGATGCCATTCATGCCGGTTTTCTGGCGGCAACAGAGATCGGATGAAAATTTGTCTTGATATATTGAGCATTTTCTATTTTATATATCACTGCAGAAAACAGTAATTCAGGTCGATTTATTTTCATACATCGGAGTGATGGGGTATATGTCCAATGTTCTGGTAACGACAATAGGGTTGTCTTGGCAATACCTGCCGCAGATTCTGGGGTTGACCAATCCGAATGTCGTAGATCTGTATCGACTTCACCCATCGAATGACAAGATGAAACAGATCAGGGATGGATTCGGCTTGCAACCGGTGAACGAAATATGGGTGATAACCACCGAGGGCAATGTGAATCCGCAGTTGGATGCGCTTCATCAGTGGCATGCGCGGCTGGAACCGTCCAGTTCACTGCATGCTGTCGTCAAGGAATGGCCGGGACTGATCGATACTTCTTTCTGGCCTGTGCTGAAGATTTTTCAGGTCTCCAGAACGGAAGACATGGTATCTGAAGATGAATGCCGCATAATGAAGGAGGCTATTCTGCGTATCGTCCTGCATGCTGCTGAATACGCTGCTGAAGGGCAACTGCTGCTGACATTTGCCGGCGGCTCCAGCACCATGAGTGCCAACATGCAATTGGCTGCAACCCTGTTCGGTTGTCATGCATTGATGCATGTGGTTGAAACGGGCTCTCCCTTGTCAACATCGCTGAATCCAACTTCAAAATTCTCTCCTCAACAGTTCACGGTTTCCTTACCGGCCGATTTTACCGAAGTATTTTCAATTCTGGTATCTGGAATAATTTCCAGAAATGTGCTGCTTGGAATGTCACTGGCCGATATGGTACCGATTCAGGCATCGGATTATCCAATTGTGGGGTCGGAGAAGGGTAAAGTGGCCCTGCTTGAAATTGACGTGTCCGAGTTGTCTCTGTCAAAAGCCATCGATGATCGGATGGGAAATGCGGAATTTCTGGCGGGAGTATTTGTTAATACTTTGTTGAGCGATGAAAAGAATTCGCATTTTCCAGCGCTTTACAGCCTGCCTTCGTGGGTCATGGAACAACTGAAACAGACGATTATCGGAATCGATCCGGATAAAGAAAACCAGGAACTCAAGTGGCTGAACGAGATTCCGAAAGCGGCCCTGCACTGCCAATTAGAGGGTATTCTGGATGTATTGGAATTGATACGTGTGGCCAATGCCAATTATCTGCTGACGGATCGGTATAAGTTGCGCACAGCATTTTATGTTCGAGAGTGGCGCCGATTGCTGGATCGACTGAACGTCGAAGATTTTCGTGAGCAGAATCCATTTAAAACCATACCGGATGCGGTTCGGGATATTCCAGAGCCAGTCACACTCTGTGCGTTCCTTCAGCTTTTTAACGGCTCTCCGGAGCTTCTGGATGAATTGATCTATAGACAAAACCGGGTCGATGACGCTTTTGTTTCAATCGGCTTACATGCTTATGAGGCTCTGGGGGAGCTTCAGGGCGTTCGATTGCTGCAAAGCGAAGCCAGTATTCGTGAAATCTGCCGAATATTGGTGGAAAAGGCTGTTTTGCATAATGTCCGATATCTTGAAGTACGATGCTCACCCATCCGATACATTACGGCAGGGTTGAATCCGATTCGAATCGTGCAGATGATCGAGGAAGAAATCGGCAAAACATTCCAAAATTTTTCGATTGTTTTTACGATTGGTCGCTACCGTTTAAAATCGGACCTCATGCAGTTGATCAATATTGCTAAACGCATCATGGAAAATCCATCGCAGGACAGCCGACTGCGGGGATTCGATGTGGCTGAAAATGAAATTACCAGCCCGGCCCGCGAGTTGCGCAAGTATTTTTTTCCCTTCATGGGAAAATGTCAGCATATTTCGGTCAATGCCTTTGGGAACGCTGATATTGCCAGCGTCTGGGATGCGGTATATCATCTCAATGCCGAGCGCGTCAGTCACGCGTTGGGCTTGCAAAACAATCCCGAACTGATGGCGGAATTTTTAGACCGCAATATTGCCATCGAAATGTCCCCATCCAGCAATTTACAGATTCTGGGGTTCAGAGACAATTATCTTGCTGAAACCCATAGCAAACCGGTGTATCCGCTGAAAGATTATCTGGACGTAGGGTTGAAGGTTACAGTCAATGCAGACAATCCGGGTATATCCAGAACGGATTTTACGCGGGAGCTTCACCGGGCTGCCCGTATGACACCCGGCGGACTCAGCATCTGGGAGTTGTTAAAAATTGTTTACAATGGATTTAATGTTTCGTTCGCAGACCATACTGCTCGGAATCGGATGCTGCGGCAAGCCGAAAAGGAAATTATCGATCTGATTCAGCGCGGAATTCCAATTTGATCTGACTGCTCTGTTGCAAGCCGTAGCATTAGACATCCAAAAAACCGTACTTTCAATAAAGACCCTCTGGAAATCACCTAAGTTTTTTTTAACCCTATGAATGCAGGAGGTAAATATGAGCATTAAGATTCTCATCACAAGGACAGTACCACAGGAAAAAGCAAGGGACATGCTGAATTTATTTAAAAAAATGAGGTCATTGGCTGCTGAGCAGGATGGGTACATTTCCGGTGAAACCTTGAAAAGCAGCGACAGACCCGACGTTTATCTGGTCATCAGCACATGGGCGTCCGCCAATGATTGGGAAAATTGGCTTAAGAGCAAGAAACGACAGGAAATTCAAGGCAATATCGATGCATTGCTGGGTGGCAAAACAACATTTGAAATGTTTCACTATGGCTTAAGAGAATGATGGGCACAACGAAGTGGATGCTGCCGAAATGAATCTTTTTGACCCACCGCCTGATTTCGTACTGTTTTTTTTGAAATATCGGACGATCTGGGATTGCCTGCGTGCCGTTATCCTGGTCTGCATTTGGTGCATCCTCTGGCTTCCGGCAGGTTGCAGCACCTCCACCGACCCTTCCGTTCCAGAGACCAACACCCAGGGCGTCACGGATACCAAGGTCATCCTCGGCTCTTCTCTGGCCCTGAAAGGTCATGCCAGTTTTCTGGGTAGTCAAACCCTGAGCGGCGCCATGTGCTATTTGAATCATGTCAACGCGCGGGGCGGTGTCCACGGACGAACGATCGAGGTGATTGCGCATGATGACAGCTATGATCCGCTCATGTGTCTTACCAACACCCAGCGTCTCATTATCGACGATCAGGTGTTTGCGCTGTTCTGCTATGTCGGAACACCGACAACGGTTCGCATTCTCCCGCTCGTGGAAGAAGCCCGGATTCCGCTTCTGGGAATGTTCACCGGTGCCAATGCGCTCAGAGAACCGTTCAATCGATGGCTGATCAATGTGCGGGCATCCTATTATCAGGAAACCAAAGTGGCGGTTCAGCATCTGGTGACGGATCTTGGATTGAAGAAAATCGCCATATTTTACCAGTACGATGCCTATGGTTTCGACGGCCTGACCGGAACCGAAATGGCGCTCAAAGAATTTGGCCTCGTGCCGGTGGCCGGCGGGTCCTACAACCGCGGAACCCTGGATGTCCACGAAGGGCTGTCAAAAATCATCAGTTCGGATGCCGAGGCTGTGGTGATGATCGGTACCTATGATCCTTGTGCGGCGTTCATCAAAATGTCAGACGAAAAGGATTTCCGGCCGGTTTTCTATCTGGTTTCCTTTGTGGGGGCCGACGAGTTGGCTCGCAGGCTGGAAAACTATCAACATCTGACAGTGATCATGTCTCAGGTGGTTCCGCCTCCGGACCCGGATCGGCAGGATGCCAGCCCGCTGCTGACCGGAGAGGCCGGTTATCTGACGCTCCTGAAGCGATATTATCCCGAAGATCGACCCAGTTTTGTAGGGTTGGAGGGATTCATCAACGCCCAGGTACTGGTCGAGGGACTTCGGCGGGCCGGCAGTACTCCGACACGGGAGGGGTTCATCCAGGCCATCGAATCGATTCATGATTTATCCCCCGGTCTGGATATCACGATATCTTTCAGCCCCTCCGATCATCAGGGGATGGACCGCGTCTATTTCACCCGGCTGATAAACGGCCAGTTTTCTTTGATCAAGGATTGGGCAGATGTCAAATCCCCGCACCCCGCACCCCGATGATCCGGTCATCCATCCGGATATTATCCAGGGCGTCTTGAAGCGCTTTCGGGATATCACCCTTAAAAACAAAATTTTTTACTCCTTTCTGGCTGTCATCCTGATCATCAGCGCCATCATTGCGTTTCTAGCCCGCTGGATTCTGGTATCCACCCTGATTTCGGAGCTGGAGCTGCGCGGGATCGTCATTGCCCGGACCATTGCCGAGCGCAGCAGCGGGTTTATCCTGGACAAAAACTATCCCGAACTGCTCAGCCTGATTTTTGACGAAGCCAAACTCAAGGAACGCCAGAACCTGGTTTCCTATATCTTCGTTACCGACCGGGATGACCAGATACTCAGCCATACGCTCACCCGTCGGTTTCCGGAATCCCTGCGCCTGGCCAACCGAGTGCCGTCAACCGAATCCAAAAGCGTTCGGCTTTGTCAGTTCGGAAACCAGACAACTTACGACATCGCCATTCCGATCGTTCAGGGGATTTATCGTATCGGCACGGTTCATACAGGCCTCAACAAACATCACATCGATCAACTCGTGGCCAAGCTTCGCTTTACGTTTTTAAGTTTTCTGTCGATGGTCATCGTCATCATTTTTGTGATCAGTCACTGGCTGGCCAAATATATCACCCTGCCCATCTCCCGGCTGACCCGGATATCCGATGAATTGAGCAAGGGCAATTTCGAGGTGAGGCTGGAATCAGAACCTTTCACCGAAGGAGATCAGCCGCCCGAATGCCCGGCGTTTGTGAACACGGATCTGCCCTGCTGGCATCTGGACGGTACGGCCCTTACCGATGATGACGACACCGAAAGTCCGGCCATCTGCAAAGACTGCCGTTTTTATCGCGGACAAAAAGGAGATGAAGTCGTTCAGCTCGCCAACTCCTTTTACAACATGATCTGGAGTATCCGCCTTTATCGCCGGCGGCTGCGGGAGTCGGAAAAAAAATACCGCTCCCTGTTTGACAGCGGACCCGATCCCATTTTTGTCGTGAGTTACCGCACGTTTGAAATCATCGATGCCAATCCTCGTGCCGAGGAAGTTTATGGTTACAGCAAAACGGAATTGATCGGTAAGTCTTTTACGGAAATGGGTCTGGAGCATACACCCGATTTTTTTCAATCGCTTCAGGACAAAGCCGACACCAGCGGACTCGTCAATTTTCCCAAGGCGCTTCATTTCAAAAAAGGGCGTAAACCGTTTTATGTCAATCTGCATGCCTGTAACATCACGTACAAAGGACAGCCTGCCATTGTGGTGGCATCCACTGATATTACGGAAATGATCGAAAAAGATGCGCAGCTCATTCAGGCCAGCAAGATGAAATCGCTTGGAGAAATGTCCGCCGGTATTGCCCACGAACTCAATCAGCCGCTGAATGCCATCAAGATGGGAAGCGATTTTCTGGATATGATGGTGGAGCAGGGGCGGGAAATTCCGCAGGAACATCTGCGGGAAGTCGTTTCGGAAATGAGTACCCAGGTGGACCGGGCCGCTGAAATCATCAATACCCTGCGGGCGTTCGGCCGCAAGGCCGAACTTGTCATGGAGCGGCTGGATATCAACAAACCCATTCAGGCTGTTTTCACCCTGGTAGTCCGTCAGTTCGAACTGGACAATATCCACATGGACCTTCAGCTTTCCGTAACCATAGCTCCGATCATGGCCCATGATAACCGACTGCAGCAGGTTTTCTTCAATCTGGTCACCAATGCCAGGGACGCCATTGTTGAAAAAAAAGAGCGGATGCCGGATTCAGATGCCGGCAGGATCATTGTCCGTACCCGGCAGGACGGCGAATGGGTCGTGGCCGAGGTTGAAGATAACGGGATCGGTATTGCCGACGGTGTGCGGGACAAGATTTTCGAGCCGTTTTTCAGTACCAAGGAAAGCAGCATCGACATGGGGATAGGGTTGGCCATAACATATGGAATTGTCAAGGACTATGGGGGTGAGATCAAGTTGGTCAGCCAGGAAGGGATGGGGGCGGTGTTTCGGCTCAGGTTTCCGGCTGTCCGGCTCGTGAATGGCTGAAGAATTCAGACTGGAAAAGACAGAACGCATGTCGTCCCCATTTTGTTATTGCGTTCGATTTTAATCCGACCGTCATAATCGCGGACAATTTCGTGGACGATAGACAGCCCCAGTCCCTTGCCCTTGCCGGTCTCTTTGGTGGTAAAGAAGGGTTCGAACACCCGATCCCGAAGATAATCGGAGATGCCGATACCGGTATCGGAAACAGTGACAATGACACGGCCGGCGTCTTCATAACTTGTGATGTGGATGACGGAATCGTTTGAAACATCGATTTTCCGGCGCTTTTCGATAGCCTCTCCGGCATTGATGATCAAATTATAGAACACCTGCCCCAGCCGGTGATAATGCGCTGAAATCGGCGAAATTCCAGGTGACAGGTTCAGAACGATTTCGATATTTTCCAATGACAGTTGATGTTTCAATATGGCCACCGTGTCCTGGATCGGACGATTGATATCAACGGATTCCCGTGCAAACGCCGGCTTTTCCCCAAACACGCGCAGCCGGTTGATGATTTCCGACGCCCGGTCCACCTGGTTGTCGATTTCCTGCGCCACTTCAAAAAGTTGTTGGCTTTCGATCCGGCCTTCTTGCTGCAACATGATTGTCAGATATTCACTGCCCATTTTGATGGCATTGAGCGGCTGGTTCAACTCATGGGCGATATCTGCGGACATGCCGCTCAGGCTGGGCATAAGACGCAGCATATCCCATACCGTGACAAGTTCCACATGCAGCATGAGTGAGGGAAGCAGTATCAAATTTCCTACGGTGGCCGCCAGCATCGTCACAACCATCAACAGGCCGAAAATGGCCGTGGGAACAAAATGAGAAAACAGCAGGAATGAAAACCCGATGCAGATGACCAGGGTCATGGAGACGATCGGACGCCCAACGCTGGCGATGGTGTCCCGCAGAGCCCGGTCTTTGTCGAGATCTTTTTTGAACTCCCGATTGTACCGGATCAGGTAATGGGTCGTGTTGTCCTCGGCAAGTCCGATGGCGATACTGGCGATCAAGCCGGTGGCCATATTCAATTCAATACCGAACCAACCCATAATGCCGAATGTGGTCAGGGTCGGGATGGAGACAACCAGGATCGCAACGATCCCGACCCTGGCCGATAGATAGCAGATCAGCATCATGGAGAAAACGATCCCCATGGTCATCCAGAGGCTGTTGATCTGCCCTTTCGCCAACTGCTGACTGCTTTCGGAAATCACCATGCCGATCCCCGTTACCTTGACCGACAGATGTCCTGGCAACTTCGTTTTCACATGGGCACGTATTTTTTCCTGTATATCGAGAAAATCCCTGGAACTGGACAAATGGGTCAACAGGAGAATGCTGGCTTTGGAAAAGTCCGGATTCATAAAGGTGGTCAGCATGTCTTGTCCCAGCAACATTTTGTAGTTGTTGATCAGCATGCGCACCTCAAAGGATTCTTCCGGCAAATTGTAATATTCCGGTGCATAGCGGTTGGTGGCGTAATTGACCAGCATCAGATAATCCGCAAAGGAAATGGATTTGTCCACCTTGGGCAAAGATTCGAGAAATGCCTGGAGTCGGGTGATGTGCGCGATATGAGCCGGCTGTTCGAAAAAATCTTCTTCGGTACTCTCCAGAACGACCTGAACCGGAAAACAGCCGGATATATCCCGATAAATGTCGTTGAAATGACGTCTGACCGGTGTATCTCCTCGAAAGTATTCCATGGGGTTGGTTTCTACCTGAATCAGAAAAATACCGGCCGTACACATGACAAGGAGTGTTCCCGTGATGATAAATGTGTGCCGCTGATTTTTCAGATCAATGTGCGTGATCAAATCCAGAAGACGCGTCAACAGGGCGGTGAGGCGTCTGCCCATCTCATTGTCGGTCAATGGCAGCGGCAGCAGCACGGCAAACGCCGCCGGCATCAGCGTAAGGGCAATGAACAACAGCGACAGCAGCCCGATGCTGGCGAAAACAGCGAATTCTTGAATCGCTGTGATGCGATTGATCATCAGGGACGCCAGGCCGATGATGGTTGTAATAACCGCTATGAATGTTGGAAGGAACATCTCCGTAAACGCGTGGATCAATGCATCCTTGGCGGATTGAGTCTTTGTGAGATTTTCCAGCAAAGCATCGCACAGATGCATACAATACGCGGTGCCGACCGCCGTAATGAAAACAGGTACGATCATGGTCAGCATGGAAAACGGCATACGGGTCATGGACATGATGCCGAACGTCCAGATCAGAGACAGAAAAACAGTGGACAGGGGCAGGATGAGAAACCAGAAATTGTGATAAATACAATAGAGAAATGCAGCAATGGCCAAAAAGGATAACGGCAGAATGATGAGAAGGTCCGTCTGGATGTACTGTGTCATCGCCTGAGAGACCAGCGGTATGCCGATTTGATACATTTTCAAATCGTTGTCCGCTTTATCGATATGGGCTTGAACAGCATCGATAACCGTTTTGATTTCAGCAGTGGAATCCAGAACAAGAGTGATGGCGATGGTTCGTAAATCTTCGGAAAGCAGATTTTTGTCGAACAGTCGAATGGGCTTGCAAATAAGGGCGAAATCTTCCAACGACCAGCGATTGCGCGGATCGACATCTTTTTTTATTCCCGGAAGGCTGAGTACGCGGCGTACGCCTTTGATTTCTTTGAGTGCATCGGACAGTATCGTAGCACGCTGAAAAAAAGACGACTCAAAAACAGCCTCCCCCTTGACAACGACACGAATGATATCGTCCGAACCGAACGTTTCCTGAAAAGTTCGATACTGCTGTGTAACGTCCATATCTTCGATAACCAGATCGTATATGGACGTCTTGACAGTCA
Organism: uncultured Desulfobacterales bacterium; assembly: GCA_964418135.1. Lineage (GTDB taxonomy): Bacteria > Desulfobacterota > Desulfobacteria > Desulfobacterales > Desulfatirhabdiaceae > RAAP-1. Next base: position 2,122 of record CAYQKZ010000068.1, on the reverse strand, counting down.
GCCGGGGCAGTTGCCACCCCAATATCAGGCTGATTGCGGCAAGCATCAGAAGCACAGCTTTCGGATGATGGACCTGCCATATCAGAATGCGCCGCCACATTCCGCGAAGAGAGAGTCGTTTGCTGTATGGAAATTCCGGAGTCATCGGTTATTGACCAGGCGTCGGATGAAGAGACTTTTTTGTGAAAATACGATTCACCACGAATACACGAACTACACGAAATAAATGATACTTTAGTGGCTTTTTGAAGAATATGATCAACTTAACGATAACATGACACAGAGTCAAACAATAATTCCAGCACATTTTTTGGAAAAACAATTTCAATATGGTATGCCAGACACTTAATAACTTGACACACTGGCACGGTCTTCATATACTCGATCCATCACAAACCCATTCCTGTCTGTGGATGTGGCCAATATGAATTCTTTTGACTCCCCGCCTTCTTTATTCTGGATTGTATCGTGCCGGCAAGTCGAACTGGTCCGTTATAATCATCTGTTATCCGTCTGAACACCATGTAAAGGATGTAGCGATGGAAAAAATTCTGGTGATCGACGATGAAAAGCCGACGCTGAAAATGTTTCGCTTGACCCTGTCGGCCTATGGCTATGCGGTGCTGACTGCGGAAAACGGCCAGGAAGGTCTGGCGGTGTTCGAACAGGAGCGGCCGCGCATCGTCTTGACCGACATCAAAATGCCCGGTATGAACGGCATCGAAGTCCTCCGGCGTATCAAGCAGATCGATCCGGCTGTCGAAGTGATCGTGATCACGGGTCATGGAGACATGGATCTGGCCATTCAAGCACTGAATCTGGATGCCACCGATTTCATCAATAAACCGATTCAGCGGCATCTTCTGGAGCAGGCGCTTAAAAATGCCCGGGAACGCTGTCGTATCGTCTCTGAAAACATTCGGGAATTCGAGGTGAAAGAAACCGCTCATGCGGCCATGATTACCATTTGCGGCAGTATTACGGCCGGGCATGAGCAGCAGTTCCAGACCTGCTACCGGCAAGCCATGGCGCTCGACAAACGCAGAATTGTATTGCATTTTATGGAAAGCTCCGCTGTCAACGGCGCTGGAATTGCCATTCTCACCCAGCTTCTGATGGAAAGCCGGAAGATGGGTAAGGACGTTGTGGGGGTTGGCCTGTCCGACAATCTCAAGAAGGTGTTCGATATTGTCGGACTTGGGAAACTCGTGCCGATTGCCGGGTCGTTAGAGGAAGCGCTGGGTGATTGAAATAAAATGTATTTCTCACACGAAGCCACAAAGAATTTATTTTGTACGTTTCGTGTACGTCTTGGTTCAATTCATTTTGACGGCAAAGGAGGCGACGGTGAGGATATTCTGCCGGGAATTGCTGAAAATGCTTGGGGTGATCGGTGCTGCGGTCGGGATGTTGCTTTGCAGCTTTGCTTTTGGCGGAGAACTTCCCAGGAAAGGCGATAAACTGCCTGCTTTCGAGATTCAGTCTCCCGTATCGGAAAAGGATCGGGCTTATCTCGGAATCACGAAATCTGCGTTCCGGCTTCCGGATATCCGTACGGAACTGCTGCTTATAGAGATCATCGGTGTTTACTGCCCGGTATGCTACCGGCAGGCTCCGATTTTCAACACCCTCTATAACCGGATTGAAAAGAGCCCCCTGAAGGGAAAAGTGAAAATGCTGGCTCTGGCTGCGGGCGGCAATCAGGCCGAAATTCAATACCTGAACGAGCAGAAGCAATATAGATTCCCCATCGCACCGGACCCATCCTTCGATGTCCACAAATTACTCGGCGAACCGCGTACACCGTTTACGCTGCTGCTCAGTCCGGATGGCAAGGTTCTGTATACCCACATGGGTCTTATCGAGGATATGGATGCTTTCTGGAAAACCATTTCGGAACTGACGCATTGACACCTCCTGCTGAAGATGGCATCGCATCTCCCGCTGAAAAGACGGTGGTATTCCCGGAAGAACGAGATAAGCTGGTTTTTCAGCAGATGTATTATCTGCAGACCCTCTATGAGCTGACCGCCGAATTGAGCCCGATCATTTCGTCTCAGAGGCTGATGGAAAGCTTTCTGCTGATGATCATGGGGGTCAATGGATCGGCACAGGCCATGCT
>CAYQKZ010000067.1:0-12598 GCA_964418135.1 uncultured Desulfobacterales bacterium | reverse complement strand
TCCCTCCCCCAGCGGGGGAGGGTTGGGGTGGGGGTTCAAAAGTTAAGATTATGCCCGTCCGCAGTATACCATCATAAACTATTTGTGTTCATTTCACCTAAGGAAACAGCTTGGCCTCCGCAATTCAAGTAACATCAGGGAGAAAATCAATGACCTAATTGTCTCTGAGCGCCAGAAGCATAACGGAATGAGCTGGTCGAAACAAGGCTCGGTAGCCCTTGCTACGGTAACAGCGATAAAAAGAAACGAAGAGGACAGAACCTGGTTTGAAAACAAGGAGCTTGAATTCAAGTTCGCCGCATAACTATTCCGATCGCCTGGATAGATGTGCGGTTTCTAACCGCACAGGTCGATATTTTTTGAGTTGCCTTACAATGCCATAAACGGATCGAGAGGTGAATCTTTATGGTCAAACAGAATTCACCATCGAAAGATCATCATCATCGCTGAATTGTTCCGTCTGTGTCAATGAACACAGTTCCGATCGAAAATCCTTCACCAAAGGCTGCACAAATATCATTTTCGGGCTTGTCGTATAACTCTTGCCCTTGCGAGCAAGACCTTCTCCTGTCGTCATCCCCAGATACCGCCAGTTTGCCGCCTTGTAACATGTTCCCAGATAATATTGCGGATCAACGAATGTCTCCAGCAATACCGGACGATACCCCCACGCTTCTTGCCAATCCTGCCGAATACGTCGGGCAACTTGCCCAAGTGCCCAGCTTGCCAGATTTTTTACCTTCACCCATGGAAAGATCACAAACCGTGAATTGTTCGTCACCCAGGAAAGCCTTATCAACCGTTCATTAGGGGTCCACCCAATCCACCGATCTCGCATCGCAATTGATTTTGATCCGGCTGAAAACAACATACAGCCCAATTTTCCCTGTTCGGTTTCAATAAAATAACGCATATGATAACCAAAAGGCTTATAGTAGCCAAGATAATGATAACGTTTGACAAATTCATTCCAGAGCGTTTTATCCGATTGATCCGATACAAGTTTCAGAGTCACCTGCCCCACATCGGAAAGACTGCCCGTTATTTCGCTCTTAGGTTCCGTCCGTTCCGTAAAAGTGATTTTTTTTTGTTCTTTGGGTGAGGCGCTCTGCTTCTCCGGCAGTTTCAAAACGCCTTGCTGTTCCAGCTTCTCCATCAACTTCATACAGGAATCCACCCTGTTGGTTCCAGACGCCCTCCGCCAATTCAGATGCTCGCATAGCGTCTGTGCCAGCTCCTGCCGGCTCAAACCTTTGAACATTGCAACCGTTTCTTGAATCAGTGCAATCTCCTCCTGGTTGACATCACGACCACTCTGCACCAACTGACTGTTTTCCTTTTGCTGCATAACGAAAATCTCCTTGCTCCAATCATATCGAGCCAACACTATCATGCGTTGGCAATGCACTCTTTTATCTTGAATCACGGATTTCTTTGATTCCGACGACAAAATCCTCCGGACGATCGGGTGTTACAACTACACCGGATCAGGATGATGCATGTGGTCATCTGTCTGAACAGTATGCTCATGAAGGAAATTGCCCAGGACGATTATCATCAAACAACACCATGAAAAAACATCGTCAACTTATGTCCGTTCCCAGTATATACTCACCGCTGGAAACGGCCTAAAACATCACCAACCGACCATTTTTATACACCTGGCCGATATCGGACAACGTTTCGATACGCATCAGGGGATTGTCTTTCAATATCAGAAAATCCGCATTTTTCCCTTCCTCCAGCGTGCCGTAACCGCCGAGAATCCCTAAAAGAGCGGCGGCTTCCCGCGTGGAGGCCTGGATGGCGGCCATGGGCGACATCCCGGCCTCCACCATATGCCGGATCTCCATGGCCGCTGTTTCATGACCGACAAACGGACAGCCGGAATCGTTTCCCATGGCGATTTTGACACCGCTGGCCAGAGCGGCCGCAAAACTGTCCAGCACCGACCGATATTGACCGACGACCTCCGCTTTGACGTAGTTCTTAAAAAAGGCCGACAGGGTGGGCACCAGAAAGATTCCTTTTTCCGCCATCATGTTCAGGGTTTCCCGAACCCCTTTTTCCTGAACATCGTTGAACTGCCCATGCTCGATGGAATCCACACCGGCCAGAACAGCCCGCCGAACACCGGTCAATCCGTTGCAATGCGCTGCTGTTTTTTTGCCCCTTTGATGCGCTTCCTCAGCGACTGCCTGAATTTCTTCCACCGTCATCTGCGGAGAATCCGGCATGATGTCATGATTGATTTTCATTTTCGGACGGGCATAACCGCCGGTGGACATGACCTTCAGCAGATCGGCACCCGCCCGGATCTGCTCTCTGGCCCCCTTCACGAATTCATCCCGCCCATCGCACTCTCGAGACATGGAAAACCAGCCATGGCCGCCGGTAATGCATACGGGCCGGCCGGCGGACAGGATGTCCGGACCCATGATCAGCCCATCCTCCACGGCATTTTTCAGTTGGGTGTTCACGCCATGGGCCGCTCCCAGATCCCGGACGAAGGTAACCCCAGATGCCAGAAGCATCCGGAGGTGTTTGGCGCCGCGAAGCGCCATCCGGGCTTCGGATTCATGTTTCAGCCGGTCCCAGGTGTACGGTTCGTCTGCAAGATGCACGTGGCAGTTGATCAGGCCCGGCATCATGGTTTTTCCCCGGCAGTCCGTCTGCTGCATCCCGTCATCCGGCGAAAAATCGGCTGCCGAGCCGATATGATGGATCACTTCGTTTTCTATCAGCATGCCCGCATTTTCCAGAGGGGCTCTGCCGCTGCCGTCGATCAATGTCATGCCGTAAAAAAAATATCTCATCGAATCTCCAGTATCAAATGCTGTTGTTCACCCGATGGCAGGCCACAAAATGGGCGCCGCCGATATCCGCAAAACGGGGTTCTTCGATCCGGCACCGGTCGAATCGCTCGGGACAGCGGGTATGAAATCTGCAACCCGGTGGCACGTTCGCCGGGCTGGGAACATCTCCTTTCAACATGATCCGCTGACGTCTGACGGCGGGATTCATATCTGGAATGGCCGACAGAAGGGATATCGTGTACGGATGCTGCGGATGATCGAAAAGGGCTTTCGTATCAGCGGTTTCCACTATCTTTCCCAGGTACATCACCCCCACCCGGTCGCTGATGTGTTTGACAACGGCCAGGTTATGGGAAATGAACAGATACGACAGCGAAAAATCCTGCTGAAGATCTTTCAGCAGATTGATCACCTGGCTTTGAATCGACACATCCAGAGCTGAAACCGGTTCATCACAGACAATCAATCCCGGATGCAGCGCCAATGCCCGGGCAATGCCGGCCCGCTGCCGCTGGCCGCCGGAAAATTCATGGGGATATTTGTCATGATGATAGGCCGTGAGCCCCACCCGCTCCAGAAGATCGATAACCCGTGCCTTTCGGTCGGACGCATTCAGACAGCCGTGGATTCTCAGCGGCTCGCCAACCAGTTCGCCTACCGTCATCCGGGGATTCAAGGAAGAAAAGGGGTCTTGATAAATGATCTGCATCCGGCGACGCAATTGCCGGACAGCCTTTTTTTTCAGTGCAAAAATATCCTGGCCTTCAAAGACTGCTCGACCCGCTGTGGGCTCGAGCAGTCTCAAAATCACCCGGCCCATGGTGGTTTTGCCGCATCCGCTCTCCCCGACGATTCCCAGCGTCTCCCCCCGTCCAATACGGAAGTAGACACCATCCACGGCCTTCACATGGCCGACGGTTCGGGAAAAAATGCCGGCGGTGACAGGAAAATGCTTTACCAGATCAGATACTTCCAGAATGACATCGCTTCCCGGCCGCTCTGCCACATCACACCTCCCTTTGCCCGGATCGGGAATACAGCCGGCAGCATATCTGTCTGTCCGGACCGATGGTCTCCAGCACCGGGGATTCCTTACCACAAAGCGGCATAGCATTGTCGCATCGGGGATGAAACCGGCACCCGGCAGGATAATCCGTGGGTTTCGGAATGGACCCTCGGATTACATGAAGGCGTTCCCGGGTCTCGTGAATGCTGGGGATGGACTGGATCAACCCTTTGGTATAGGGATGTTTCGGGTCCGAAAACAGCGTTTGAACGGGCGCTGTTTCGACGATTCTGCCGGCATACATGACGATCACCCGGTCCGCCAGCTCCGAGACAACGCCGAGATCGTGGGTGATCAACAGAATGGACATGCCGGTCTTTTCGCGCAGCGATCTCATGATATCCAGAATCTGTGCCTGAATGGTCATATCCAGGGCCGTTGTCGGCTCATCGGCAATCAGCAGTCCGGGGCGGCAGGACAGGGCCATGGCGATCATGGCGCGCTGCCGCATGCCGCCGGAAAGCTGGTGCGGATAATGATCAACCTGCTTTTCGGGCATGGCAAACCCAACGGAGTGCAGCAGCTCGATCGCTTTTTCCCGGGCCGCTTTCTTCGCCAGCCCTTGATGGCGTTTGAGAACTTCCCGTATCTGATAGCCGATGGAATAGACCGGATTCAAGGACGTCATGGGTTCCTGAAAAATCATGGAAATTCGATTGCCGCGAATTTTTCGCATGTCGGCATCGCTTTTCTCCAGAAGATTCTCTCCCTCATACCGGATGGTGCCGGAAACGATTTTTCCGGGAGGCGCCGGGATCAGGCGCAGAAGACTCAACGCCGTAATACTTTTCCCGCTGCCGGACTCGCCGACCAGCCCCACGGTCTCGCCGGTTCGAATCTCAAAGGAAACACCATCCACGGCCGGAACCTCACCCGCATGGGTATAAAAATAGGTTTTTAAATCCGATACCTGCAGCAGCACGTTCATGAAGTCCATTCAATTTTTCAGCCGTGGGTCCAGATGATCCCGCAGCCCGTCCCCCAGGAGATTCAGACCCAGAACCGTCATGGCAATGGCAATACCGGGAAAGACGATGACCCAGGGTGCGATGGTAAGATACGTCCGCCCCTGACTGACCATCCCTCCCCAGGTGGGGGTGGGCGGCTTGATGCCGACACCGAGAAAACTCAGTGCGGCTTCACTCAGCACCGCTGCCGCGAAGATGAAGGCGGCCTGAACGATAATGGGTGACAGACTGTTGGGCAGAATGTATTTTCGGATGATGTAAAAACTCGTGCAGCCGATGGATTTTGCGGATTCCACATATTCCAGATCGCAGATGTTGACGGCCGCCGCCCGAACGGTTCGGGTCATGCGCGGAAAATAGGCGGTGACCATGGCCGCCACCAGGGTCCATTCGCCGGAACCCCACACCGCTGCCAGGGTGACGGCGATAATGATATCCGGAAAGGCCATCAATCCATCCAGAATCCGCATGAGAACGGCATCCACCTTTTTATAATATCCGGCGGTCAGACCCGCGATGAGCCCCAGCGCGGTCGATAAGGACACGACCAGAAATCCAATCTGGATGGACGTTCGAGAGCCAAAAACGACACGGCTGTAAATATCCCGTCCCAGTTCATCCGTACCCATCCAGTGCGACAGCGACGGCGGCTGGAGCCGATGGACCGGATCGATGGCCAGGGGGTCGCATCTGGCTATCCACGGGGCAAACAGTGCCAGTGAAACGAAAATACAGATCAGAAACCCCCCAACGGCCATATAGCGGTTCCTGCCGAACGCGGTGGTCATTTTTTTGAAACGATCCAGGAAACAGCCCTCCTCAGCCGTATTTGATGCGGGGATTGATGACGGCATAGCTGATGTCCACCAGCAGATTGACCAGTACATAGATGCCTGCGGTAAAAATCATGCTGCCCTGGATAATGGGATAATCGCGCCGCATAATGGCCGTAATCGCCAGGGATCCCGTGCCGGGAATATTGAAGAGGGTTTCCACGATCCAGGTGCCTCCCAATAACACCGCCATGCTGAAACCGATTACGGTGACCACGGGGATCATGGCGTTTCGCAAGGCATGCTGCAGAATGACGACTTTCTCGGATAGCCCTTTGGCCCGTGCGGTTCGAATGTAGTCCTGATTCAAGATGTCCAGCATGGCGCTGCGGGTCATCCGGGCAATGATGGCACTTTGCATGAAGCCAAGTGTCACCCCCGGAAGGATGAGATATTTGGCCGCACCGATTCCGGCTTCGGCTATCGGCGCATATCCCGATGAGGGCAGCAGGTGAAGCCGGACACTGAAGACCATGATCAGCATCAGGGCCAGCCAGAAGCTGGGCACAGAGATGCCGATCAGCGAAATGCCGATGGACCCCTGGTCGATCCAGGTGCGATGGCGGACCGCAGCCATGATCCCCAGCGGCACACCGATCAGGATACCCAGACTCTGGCCGATCAGCGCCAGCAACAGGGTTGGCTCCAGTCTTCCGATAATGGCCTGGGTGACCGGCATATTCAGAAAAAGGGACTGGCCGAGATCCCCGCGAAGAATCTGCTGAACCCAGAACACGAACTGGATGTAAATCGGTTTGTCCAGTCCGAGCTGTAGACGCATGGCCGCAATCTGTTCCGGGGGTGCAAAATCTCCCAGCACCATGATAACCGGATCTCCGGGCATCATGTGGGTGGCCAGAAAGGCCACGACAGCCACCACCAGAAGCACGGGGATCAAGAGCATCAGTCGCCGGACGATGAAATTGAACAAAAGCGGATACCTCCAGGAAAATCCGAACGCGGTGAACATGGCAATCCGGCCTCCCCTCGATCGGGAGAAGGCCGGAGCAGGAGACATGCCGCATGGCCGAAACAATTACCATATGACGGGAAATGGATCAACTGGCCGGCGTTTTTTCTTTCCAGGCATTCCAGAACATGATTCTCGGCTGGGCTTCCACACCCAGCAATTTTTTGGCCCGAGCATGCAGGATGCTGTAGTTGTGAAGCTTGATGAACGGCAGGGATCGATAGATTTCCTGATTCCATTCCGTGACGATTTCCAGCCGTTTGGCCGGATTGATTTCAGTCATCATCCTGTCGAAGATGGCATCCATTTTCCGTGAATCCGCATCATCCCAGTTGGTAATCCAGCGATTGGTACCCATCCAGGCGCCGAATACCTGGGGATCCGGGTTCGATGCGATAAAACCGGAGGGAAAGATGTTCCATCCTTCCTTTTTGGAGCGGATTCCGACCGCGGTGGGCCGGTCATACACCTGGACATCCACTTTGAAGCCGGCGGCCTCGGCGTGAGCCTTCGCCACCTGTGCAGCCTGTACCGACACCGTATCGGCGGAACTGCACAGAATCACGATGGGTGTACCGGTATATCCCGATTCCTTGAGCAGTTGTCTGGCTTTTTCGATATTTACCGTATTGTAAACCCCTTTGCCCACATCCGGGGTGTACCAGGCGCTTTTCTTGATCATATAAGAGGGATCGAGTACCCAGAATTTCGGGTCTCCGCTGGTGGCCATGGCCATGGCATCGATGCCGAGACAATGGTTGAGGGCCTGTCTGGCCTTGATATGGTTGAAGGGGGGCTGGGCCGCGTTGAAGATGAAGAAGTGTTCCATGGTTTCCGGAACAATGAGCGGCTCGGCCTTGGGATCACCGGCCAGAACCTTGTATTGATCCGTGGACACCTGCACGGCAAAATCGAATTCCCCGCTTTGAACGCCGGCAATCCGGACCGCCTCTTCGGGAAGGAATTTATACACGATTTCATCCGCATATGCCTTTCGTTCTCCCGCCATGAAAGAGGACGGTTTTTTTACGGGTGCATATTCGGCGAAACGAACCAGTTTGGCATGCTGATCGGGGATGAAGCCTGCCAGTTTATAGGGGCCGGTGCCGACCGGATTGTCCATGGGCTTATCCCCGGCGGCATCCACAATGCTTTTTGGCATAACGAACATTTTCTGGTTGGCCACGTTGGAAGACAGAATGTTCAGAAACGGCGCATATAATTGTTTCAAATGGATCACCACCTCGTAGGGGCCGGCACCCTGAGATATTCTATCGAAATAGGGGGCCACCATCTTGCCGCCGCCGTTATTGGCCAGCCAGCGGTTGAAAGAGGCGATCACATCCTCGGCGGTCATTTCATTGCCGTTATGAAACATCACGCCCCGACGCAGTTTGATGAGATAGGTTTTTCCGTCATTTTCGATTTTGCAGCTCTCGGCCAGATGGGGAGTGGCGATCTGGCCTGCATCCGGTTCGAAAAGCCCTTCAAAAATATTGTAGCCGATATCGCCGTATTCGCTGCCGGTGGATTTGTTGGGATCCAGATGGGCCGGGGCCAGATTCCAGGCCACGGTTATCGTGCCGCCGAATCTGGCTTTATCGGAACCTTCCGGTGCGGACGACTGTGCACGGGTCTCTACGGATAGGCCGACCATCATGGATAGACATCCCAGCAATACAACGAGCCATCGCCATAAGTGTGAAGATTTTTTCGACGTCATTCTTTTCATTCCTCCATCTGATTGATTTATCAAGGTTTTGTCGGTCATCCCCGACCGATCATGCGCCCAAACGATTTAGGCTGTTTCCCGTAAAAAATACATTGGAAACTATCTCAAAATCCCGTCTGAGACCCACTGACTGCGAAAGGGCATAATCTGCGATTTCCTGTTGCTTCCGGGTGGGGGTTCAAAAGATAAGATTATGACCGTTGACAGTATAACTGCGTTGAAGTAACCGTTCACACGCCCTCCCTGCTGAACATTATTGAAAGAGAGTAACTGTTTGTAAGCACAATGTTTCCCCCCTCACTTCCTCCCCCCGCTGGGGAGAGGAAGTGAACGGTTACGCGTTGGAAGGTGATTCAAAATGCTTACATACTATGGTGTATGCTCTGCTTTTGAATCTCCTTCTGCGCCAGCTTTCCGTTTGTCGGTTAGAAGGCGATTCATTTTTCCGGGCGTCAGCCGGCGCGGCGGAATGCCGAAGCTGGTATGCATGGGACGGTCCTCATCCCTTCCAGTACCGGCTGATTGGTTCGATTTTCCCTGCACGATCACCATCAATTCGTCTACCGTGAATTTCATTTCCTGGGCCTGCGCACTCAATTCCTCGGCCGCAGACGATGATTCTTCGGCGCCGGCCGCATTCTGCTGAACCACTTTGTCCATTTCGGCAACCGCTTTGTTGATCTGATCGATTCCCTGAGACTGTTCGGAAGAGGCGGCGGCGATTTTCGATACCAGCTCGCCCACCCGGACCGTGCTGTCGGCTACTTTAGAAAAGGCTTCGTCGGTGCGTGCTACCAGTGCCGAACCATCCTTGACCTTTTTGCCGGTTTCTTCGATAAGAACAGATGTGTTTCGTGCCGCTTCGGAAGCCCGCATGGACAAGTTCCGGACTTCATCGGCCACAACGGCGAATCCCGCGCCGGCCTCTCCGGCGCGGGCCGCTTCGACGGCAGCGTTCAACGCCAGCAGATTGGTCTGAAATGCAATATCGTCGATGGTCTTGATGATGTTGGAAGTCTCTTCGCTCGCCCGTAAGATTTCCTTCATGGAAGCTCTCAGTTCCGTCATGGACACGTTGGCCGAAGAAATGACCTGACCGGCGTCATGCATCAGCGTGTTGGCTTGACGCGCATTTTCGGCATTCTGTTTGGTCATGGAAGACATCTCTTCCAGGGAGGCGGACGTCTCTTCGATGGATGCCGCCTGCTCAGACGTGCCTTCAGCCAGGGACTGACTGGCGCAAGCCACTTCGATGGTTGCCGATGCCACCTGATCGGCGCCTTCATTCAGTCCGGCAATGATCCGTCCGATCGGCCCGGAAATCCCCCGCGTAATGATGACGATCAGTACCAGACAGAAGACGACGCCGATGATGCTGCCGATGATTAGAATGAATGTGGATCGGTTCAGCGTGCTTTCGACATCGGCTGAACGCTGGATGGTTTCGGTGATTCCCGCCACTGCCGTTTTTTCGGCGGCTGCGGACAGAGCATTTCCAATAAAATTTCGTTTTTTAATAAGATCTGTCAGGGTTGCATAATCTGCTGCAAGTTTTTTCATATTCGTTTTATAGCTCGATGCGCTGATTCGAATATCTTCGATTTGCGATACAACCATACTGTTGGCGGTTTTTTTCTGAATTGCCCGTAATGCGTTTTCCATTTCCTCGAATTTGTGAGTCGATTCTTCGATGATTCTGGGGGTTCGGGTCAACTGCCCTTTCAATGTATCGATCCGGATCACATCCACAATCTGGATCACTTCGTTCATTTCCCGAATATTTTCTATCTGATTTACCAGAGTAATCGGATCTGCCCCCTGTTTGATATTCAGGCGCATCGCGTCGATATGTTCATCCATGAATTCCAAACAGGTTTTCATAAATTCCAGAGCTGCGGCATCGAGTTTTTTCCGAATATCGAAGATATTTTTTCCAATCTGTTCGGTATCGTTCACTATTTTTTCGAATTCATGCAGCCGGGCAGAAGCGATGGCGGCATTTTCTTTGAGAATTTTCAACTCTGGAAATCGGGTGGTCAGTTGTTCGGCATCCAGAAGCGTTTGTTTGACCTGCTTCAAATGGTCCCGGGTGGTGGACAGAAAGGAATCATCGTAGGAGGCATCGTAACCGTTCATGGCGGAAACAGCTCGGGATGCAGCTCGCTCGACGCCCCCGGCAATACGTGTTTCGGGCATGTACTGATTGGACAGGATACCGGCATGTTCGGCTACCCCTTTCATGATAAAGAGCGATCCTCCGATTAGAATCACAGCAGCGCAGAGAACGATTCCGAATCCAACAAATATTTTCGTGCTGAGTTTCATACGTGATCCTTTCTGCTATTCAAATTATTTTTTATATATACCGCAGCCGACGATCAGGTCTCCGAATCGCTCGATATACATGGATTTGGGTTCGATCTGTTTGGAAACCGGGTTCATGAATTTATAATCCTGCCAGGCGGTTGTCTGCTTTTTCATGAGTTCGACCCGCTCTTTCATGTATTCCTTGCCATCCGTATCTTTCAAATCGATCAAATCCTTGCCGACCATGCTTTTCTTCTGGCCGTGTGCCAGGCATTTTCCCGTCATGTCATAAACGACGACATACAGATCCCGGTCGATGAATTGTCCCTTCAGATTGCTGATTTCCTCGAACGATTTGTCGTTGCCGTTGGCCTTGATGTAGTCGATGGCTTTTTTGACCATGGCCATGGCTTCTTCCCGGGTACCATCATCCGCTGCACCGGCATCAACGGCCGGCCATCCTAAAAATAAACAGACTGCGACGATCAACATTCTTTTCATGACATTTTTCTCCTTTCAATGGGTGAGTGAAATTATGAAATAAATTTTACATGGATATGGGGGATGGACAGAAGAACGTAACATACAGAACAAAAAGGATTTCATCCTGTCCATCCATGTATCCTGTCAACGGTCAATATCTTAACTTTTGTTCCCCCTCCCCGCTGGGGGAGGAAGCATACGGAAACTGCAGAGTATGCCCGTTCGCAGTATAAACAAAATGTGCCACGATCTGGGAGATTATATCATGTGAGTTTCCGGAGATTTCTGCCGTTTCTTTCGGGGAACGTTCAGCCCTTTCATTGCAGCGATCCGTGACACACCGTTCAGATTCCATGCCAGGCCGGTAATCGTTTTGTATCCTTTATCGTTCAACATTTCCGTGATTTTATGTTTGTCCATCCCTTCTTCCACATATTTGACGATCAAATCAACCGCTTCGTCAAACTGTATTCTATATCGTTTGGTAACCGGTAGCGTTTCCGGATCCAGGGGCAGGTTGTACTTCACACGCTTTTTTTCAATTTCATCGACTCTCGACTTTTCATTTTCGATATTTCGTAAATGCACCGCTTCCATTTCGGCATAAACCGGACACTCCGATGAACAGACAGCTTTGAAAGCATTGTTCCGACAATTACAGACAAAATCGACATCACTGCGATGCACGTACGTGATGATGGATTTCGTGCTGTGCCGGATTTCAGAGGGTTTGCTCGAAGATATCCGGGACAGAACATCCACGGTGTACTCCAGCAGCCAGTTGCCGTAAACATCAGGGGGTAATCCCATGTGCTTGCACCAGGTTGCCAGGAATATGGTTGTCTCGTTTCGATTCGCCTTTCGTTCATCCTCTGCGAACCGATCCATGGAAATACCGTTCTTGACGATATCTGCGATGCAGGCATACGGTTCCGGCCTGCCTTCCGCTGCAAGGAGTGCAATCAATTTCTGTAAATGCATGTCCAGTCTCCTGAAATTCGAATATCCGTAAAATCCCCGTTCGTAAAAAATTCGGCAAACCGATCACCGCCGTTGCTGTGGCTGCGGTAAAATGTCAGACAATCCTGGACGATGGTCAGCACGGTATTTTCGCTGAAAACACCCGACGCTTGCTCCCGGCAGGCCGTGATGCAGGCTCCACACTGAGAGCAGGGAGTCCGGGTGATTTCCGTCTCGGACGTCCATTTCATTTCAGATGCTCGGCAATAGAGATGGTCCGATCCCCCAGCATGTTGACATAACTGCCCATTTCATTGTCGTACCAGCCATAAATCACGGCCTGGGTCACCGGAATCTTGATGACGGATTCGGTCAGGGAGCCCAGGATCGCTTTATCCAGGCCCGGCACCTTGGCCAGATCGATGGTGACATCGGCTGTCCGCGTGTGGGTTTCATGGCCTTC
>CAYQKZ010000066.1:0-12667 GCA_964418135.1 uncultured Desulfobacterales bacterium | reverse complement strand
CGGTCGTTGAAGCATACGATATCCGAGCGAAGGAATATGGAGTTGCAGCTCCTGCAGGCCGACAAACTGTCTTCTCTGGGTCAGCTTTCCGCCGGTGTCGCCCATGAAATAAACAACCCGCTCGGATTGATTCTGGGATACACCCAACTCATGCTCCGGGAAGAGCCCGAATCCTCCCAAAAATACGAAGACCTGAAAACCATCGAAAAACACACGCGTAACTGCAAGACCATTGTCGAGGCGCTGCTCAATTTCGCCCGGAAAACCGAGACCAAGAAAATACTCGTGGATGTCAACAGTGCTATCGCGCAGGTCATTACGGTAATCCGGCATCAGTTCGAACTCTCCGGCATTGCTGTCCACACCCTGTATGATTCGGAATTGCCGCAGGTGCTTGGGGATACGGAAAAACTCAAGCAGGTGGTGATGAACCTGGTCATGAATGCCCGGCAGGCCATGACCACAACCGGAAAGATAACGGTATCCACTCGGTATGATTCAAAAAACCATAAAGTTATGGTCATGGTTGCAGATACGGGTTCCGGCATCCCGCCCCATGTGGTCACCCGCATTTTCGATCCGTTTTTTACCACCAAACCCACGGGTCAGGGAACCGGTCTCGGGCTTTCGGTCAGTTATGGGATCGTCAAGGAGCATGGCGGCGAGATTACGGTGTACAGTGAACCAGACAATGGTAGTCAGTTTTCCATGATTCTGCCGGCTGCCGATGATGTTTCGTGAAAGACTTTCGGAATCCGCATCCGAATCATGTCGAACAGAATGGCCGTGATTTTTGGAAAATCCCTGCGTTGACTTTCAGCAGGCCGATTGCTATGATAACAAGTTATGGAAGAAGGAAATATCGTTGAATTTATCGACCGCCAGAAAATCCTCTGTGCGGTGGTGCAGGAAGTCAAGAATCAGCGGCTCAAGCTTCTGACGGAAAACGACCGTGAAGTCAACCTCTCTTCAAACCGACTTTCCCATAAAAGCCATATGGTTCTGGATCTGTCTCTGGGCCGGATCAAAACGATCGATGCGCTCAAGGGAATCGCGTACCGTAGAAAGCAGTTGACCCGGATGGTCAATATCCGAGAGCTTTGGGAAGTTCTCAATTCCGAACAGGAATGGATCGACCTCTCCACCATGACTGCGTTCTGTTTTCCCCAACAGGCCAACTGCGATCATGAATCCGCCATCGTCCGCGCTTTTTTTCAAAATCGTCTATATTTCAAATTCGATCAAAACCGGTTTTTCCCGATTTCCGAAGAACAGGTCGAACGCAACATCGCCCAGGAGCGGGAAGCCGCCCGCAAAGCGCAGCAGATCGAAACCGGAGCGCAGTGGATCAGATTACGGCTCAATCCGGAAGACCGGCCTGCCGTACAGGCTCCGCTCACCGAAGACGAAACCGCCAGCCTCGACATCCTGAAATCTTTTTATATTCAAGATAAGGAAAGTTCCCATTATGCCGAAGCCAGGGAGATTCTGGCCAAGGCTGGAATCGACGATAGAGAGCGGCTCTTTTCGCTCTTTGTAAACTACGGTGTATTCGACCCCAACGAAAATATCGAACTTTACCGGCAGGAAATTCCCTTGGAGTTCTCGGCCGAAGTGCTGTCTCATGCCGAACAGATTGCGGCTGACTTCACGCCTGTAACGGATTCTTACCCGCGCAAAGACCTGACCCATCTGCCCCTGATGACCATAGACGGTCAATCCACCCTGGATTATGACGATGCCATCAGCTTCGAAGATTATGGGGATTCCTGCTGTCTGGGCGTTCATATCGTGGATGTGGCTCATTATGTCAAGAAAGACGATCCCATCGACCAGGAAGCCCGGCTGCGGGCCAGCTCCATCTATATGCCGGACCGAAAGATTCCGATGCTGCCGACCCGTCTGGCGGAAGGGTACTGCAGTCTGAAGGCCGGGGAACTCCGTCCGGCCATCAGCATGTTGATTCATCTGAATAAATACTCGGAAATTCTGGAGTATGAAATCGTTCCCAGTCTGATTCGGGTTCAGCGCCAGTTGACGTATTACGATGTCAACCTGGTTGCCGACAGCAGTCGGGAGATTGCCTGCCTTTGCGACATCGCTTTGAAATTCCGTCAGAAAAGGCTTTCCGACGGTGCGGTTCAGATTACCCTCCCGGATATCAATGTCTGGATTACCGAAACCGGCGAGATCAGTGTCAACCGGATCAATCGGGAAAGTCCGGGACGTATGATGGTGGCGGAAATCATGATCATGGCCAATTGGATGATGGCCCGATTTCTATCCGAGCGAGGGATTCCGGCTGTTTTCAGGTCGCAACCGGGCCCACGCGATCGCCTCTACAAGGGCTGTGAAGGCACGCTCTTTCAGAACTACATGCAGCGCCGGCTACTCAGCCGATTCATGCTGCTCGACAAAGCTGAACGCCATTCGGGGCTGGGGCTGGATGCCTATGTCACCGCCACATCGCCCATCCGGAAGTTTTACGATCTGGTTACCCAGCGCCAGATCCGTTCTGTTTTCGGACTGGAAACGCCGTATTCCGCGCTGGAAATCGACCGGATGATTCAGATGCTCCAAGAGCCGATGTACAAGGTCACGCGGATGCAATATCAGCGCAATCGCTACTGGATTCTGAAATTTCTCGAATCGCGGATCGGCCAGAAGGAAGAAGCGCTGGTTCTCGGCAGAAAGCGGAATGCCTATCAGATTCTGCTGACGGAGTTCATGCTGGAATGCGATCTGGCAACGACCAGCCGAATCGAGCTGAAGCCGGAAAATGCGATACAGGTCACCATCCAGCATGTGAATGCCCGCAAAGACGTGCTGTCGGTATTTATGGGATGAGGATTCAAGGTTTTTCCGTGATGAAGCACCATGTTTCCCGTGCGGTTGAACGACTGCCCATCGATATCGACGCCATTGCCGGCTTGATCGCCGGCACGCAACTGCCGGACGGTCAGATCCCCTGGAGTCCCAACGATAAAACCGATCCCTGGGATCATGTGGAAGCGGCCATGGGTCTGGCTATCGGCGGTCTGTTTCCGGAAGCCCGTCGAGCGTTTGAATGGATGGCCGAAACGCAACTGGAAAACGGTGGCTGGTATGCTACCTACCGCGGGGGAGAACCCGAAGACAAAACCCAGGATTCGAACCAGTCTTCCTATATTGCCGTCGGCCTGTTTCATTTTTATCTGATCTCACAGGATATGGTGTTTTTGCGCAGTTTCTGGCCGGTGGTGCGATCCGCCATCGATTTTGCGGTCGGTCTTCAGGCGCCGGGCGGTGAAATCTACTGGGCCCTCAGTCCGGAAGGCCAGGTCGATCCCATGGCGTTGCTGACCGGTTCCAGCTCCGTATATATGAGTATTAAATGCGCCTTGGAGATTGCCAAAATCGTCCATGATCCGGTCCCTTCCTGGAAACCGGCTCTGGATCGTCTTGGAGAATCTATCCGGAATAAACCCCATCACTTCAATATGACCAAATCCCGCTATTCGATGGATTGGTTTTATCCCGTTCTGACCGGCGCTGTCACGGGAGATTCCGCCCGGCAGCGGATCGATCGGTACTGGAAAAAATTTATGGTGGAAGGGCAGGGGGTACGCTGCGTGTCGGATCATCCTTGGGTGACGATCGCCGAAACTTCCGAGCTGTGTCTGGCCCTGTGTGCCATGGGCAATCATCAGCTTGCGGAAATCGTATTCAACTGGATCTGCGACAAACGCTATGATGACGGCTCTTACTGGTGCGGCCATACCTATCCGGATATGACGATCTGGCCGGAAGAAAAGATTACCTGGACCAATGCCGTCGTTTTGATGGCAGCCGATGCCCTCCATGGTCTGACACCGGCGGCAGGGCTGTTCAGTCATGGATTATGGGGCCCGGAAGGGTTTATTGCATCCTGTAGAAATTGACCACGAAATACACGAAATAAAAAATATTTGTGCCTTCACGTGCAAAACAACTTCCATTATGCGTAAAGATCATCGACCTTACAGCCTGAAAAAAGCCTGTCTGAAGTTTCAGAATCTTTATGCCGATCACTTTCTGGCGCCCCATTTCGATCGGTTCGGCAGGGGGCATGCCATCATGAGGCCCTGGTATGTCGAGGTGTTCGGCGGGCCGGTGGAGATAGGAGACTTTGCCACGATTATCGCCACCCGGGACCAGCTCGTCCGCCTTTCGGTCTGGTCGGTTCAGGAAGGTATGGGACGGATTACGATCGGCAGTTACTGTCTGATCGCTCCCGGAGTCCGGATCAGTTCGGGCAGCCGGATCACCATCGGTGACAGTTGCATGATGGCCTGTGGTGTCTATATCACGGATGCCGACTGGCACGACATTTATGATCGGGCCGGTTTCGGACGGGCCCTGCCGGTCACCATTTCCGACAATGTCTGGATCGGTGATCGGGCTATGATCGGCAAGGGGGTGAGTATCGGTGAAAACAGCATCATCGGTGCGGGATCGGTGGTGATGCATTCGATTCCGGCCAATGTGATCGCCGCCGGAAATCCGGCGCGGGTAATCCGGGAATTGGATCCCGAAAAAGAGATACGGACCCGCGGGGACTGGTTTACCGAACATGCCCGCCTGTCTGCCGAACTGGCCGCCTGGGATCGGGCCATGTTGAAAGACAATACCCTCCTGAACTGGGTGCGCTATCTTATTTTCCCCCAAAAAGGAGATTAGCGCAGCCTGTCTTCACCATCGGGATCGATCGGTTTCGGGCAATCGTTTCCGGCTGTCTCATCCAGCACTTTTCTGATCATTGCAGCCAGATCACCTGTGGCGACAGGCTTCAAGAGAAAGCCTTTGATACCCATGGCTCGGGCGTTCTGTTCGTCGTTTTCAGTGCTGAACCCCGTACAGAGGATAATGGGAATCTCCGGCCTGATCGACAGCAGTTCGCCGGCCAGTTGGTCTCCGGTCATGCGCGGCATCCCTCTGTCGCTCATCACCAGATCGAATCGATGGGGATCGTTTTTGAAAATATCCAGCGCCTCCGGGCTGCTCGTGCAGGTAGTGACCTGATACCCCAGTTTTTCGAGTATCATCTGTTCCAGGTGTATGATCGGTTCTTCATCATCGACCAGCAGAATTTTTTCGCAGCCTCCGGGGTATTTTTTGACGGTGGTCGTGTCGCTGTCTTGTGTATCTTCCAGCAGGGGAAGATACACATGGAAAACGGTTCCTTTGCCGGTTTCGCTGTAGACCCGGATATCTCCGCCATATTCCTTCACAATGCCATGGACCACGGAAAGTCCCAGTCCTGTTCCTCTTCCCTGTTCCTTGGTGGTAAAATACGGTTCGAATATTTTGGAGATCAGCGCCTGATCCATCCCGATGCCTGTGTCGGATACGGTAATACGCGCGTACATTCCGGACGGCAAGGCAGGGAAAGGCAACAGTATTTTCGGGTCAATATCGCTCATATCCGCCTCTTTCAGCTCGATTCGAATATCTCCGCCGGCTTCCTCTACAGCATGAAAGGCATTGGTGATCAGATTCATCATGATTTGATGAATCTGCGTAGGGTCTGCGGAAACCATCCCGCAATTCGTATCGATCTGACTGGTAATATTTATCTTTCTGGGGATGGTCGCCCTGGACAGATTCATGGCTTCTTTCATTATGGGTTGAATCCGGATGGGAAGTTTCAGGGGATTGGACTGGCGGCTGAAAGCCAGGACTTGTTTGACCAGATCACTGCCGCGTTTGGCGGATCTATGAATTTGTTCGATGCTTTCAAGCATCAGGCTGTCCGGCGGAATATCATCTATCAGCATCTCCGACAGACCGGTGATTGGAAACAGGATGTTGTTCAGATCGTGGGCAATCCCGCCGGCCAGTGATCCGATGGCCTCCATTTTCTGCGCATGCTGGAGCTGGGCTTCCAGGTGTGCCTTTGCGGCCTCGGCCTCTTTACGTTCGGTGATATCCTGAATCATGGCTACGAAATGTTCCACCTGGCCGTTACTGCGACGGACCGCGCGGACGGAGAGTTCGGTAAAAATAACATCCCCATTCTTGCGGACGAATCGTTTCGGCATCCGGTAGGCATCGATCTCCCCCCTTATCACCCGGTTGAATTGGTCAGTGTCCGCCGCTACATCTTCAGGGTGAGTCAACTCCTGCCATGTCTTTTGGAGCAGTTCCTCCTGCGAAAAGCCCAACATGTTGCACAGGCAGTCATTGCATTCAACCCATCCTTTTTCCGGTGAGGTAATGGCCATACCGATCAGACCGAGGTCGAAATAACCGCGAAATCGGGCTTCATTCTCCCGCAATTCATCTATCATGCGTTTACGCTCGGTGATATCGGTAAGAAGTGCATGAGAACCGGCGAACTGGCCTGTGGTATCCAGAATGGCCGCTGCGGACACCCGGGTCCAGACTTCCTGGCCGTCTTTGCAGCGGAATCGTCTTTCGTAGTCGCTGCCTTGTCCCTGCCTGCGTTTTCCCATTTTTGCCTGATGATCGCTCATATCCTCATCGAACATGAACGACTCGACGGTTCTGCCCAGCATTTCCTCCTTCGTGTATCCGAGCATCTCGGCCATCCGCCGATTCACGAAAGTGGTCCGGTGATCGGCATCCATGGCCCAGATTCCCTCATTGGCCGTTTCGACGAACAGTCGGTATTTTTCCCGGCTTTCCGCCAGGGCTTGTTCCGAATTTTTTCGGTCGGTGATGTCGATACCCAGAATGGTCAGCCGAGAAACGTTACCCGTTTTGTCCAGAACCGGCGCGATGATATTGTATATCCATCGGTTCAACCGTTGATCTTCGAAAGAAATCTTTTTCTTCGTTTCGATGATACTTTCAACCTGATGTTTCCGATGGCTGCCGACTTCTTCCGGGATCAAATCGTAGATGCTGTTGTTCAGCATATCGTCCGGGGTGATGTCGATTCTTTCCGCAGCCGTTTTATTCGCTGTCAGAACCCTGCCGGCCAAATCCATCATAAACGCAGATTCCGGTATGGCATCCAGAAAAGATTTCAAATTCTTTTCACTTTCCCGCAATGCATTTCGGGCTTTTCGAATGTGGACAGCATACAGGGCTAGGATGGCGATGATCGTCAGCATCAAGACGGCAACGATCATGCCTGGAATCAATAACATGCGATGCTGCTGAAAAAATGATACCGGCTGATGGAGTACCGTGCTGTTGTCTGGCAGGCTGTCTATGGGAATATTGAATCGGACAAGCTGACGATGATCGAAAACAGGCCGGGAACGGCTGTTTTCGACGGTGTAAACCGCATCGGCCTGTTGTGACAATATCCGAAGCGCCATTTCCGCCGCCTGCCTGCCGTGTTCTCTGCCCTCGAGCAGCATCCCGCCGACGATTCCGTGTTCCATGCGGGTCTCGTGCATGGCATAGACCGGTACCGGACTGGATTCGACGATCAGGCGGGTACTTTCTTCACGGGTCAGTGTTCTGCCGGATTTATCCGTTACGTAGGTCAGCAGGAGTACCAGTGAGTCTGAATGCAGCGATTTCAACTGCGCAATCAGATCATCGACCGTTCCCTCCGGTGTGTAATGAATGGTTATCCCGTTCTGGAGTCGCTCTGTCACGGGTGTCATCTCTTTGCGAACAGCCCGTCCAGTGGATGTATAGTCGTGTACGACCAGAATGTACCGCGTCTTCGGGTGGAGCGCCAATGCCAGCTTCAGGGTTCCGGCCATATCCTGGGCTTCCGCCACACCGGCGATGGGGTCGAGTCCTTGAATGATTTCCGGAGAATATCCATTGATTCCGGCAAAAACGATGGGAACGCCGGGAAACAGTTCCTGTCTGAAACGGGTGATCATATCCAGTGCGGGATTGTCCAGTACGAAAACGAGATCGAACCGCTTTCCCTGATATTTGGTTTTCAGGTACTGCGTGATGAACAACAGATATTCCGGGCCGGGAAACCGCTTGGTGTCCAGATGTTCGATGGCCGGCACCAGAAATGGATTGGCTTTCTGTAATGACGAAAGGATCCCGGAAATCTCGTTGTCCGACCATTCTTCGCCCTGGTGGTATGAATTCAGAATCAGAACGTTCACCGGGGGGGACGCCTCTGCCGGGCTCATCCCCCACAGGAGGCAGATCACGGCCAGGATGCTTATTCCGGCTTTTTGAAGATGGTTGAATCGAACAAGACGACGTATCGGCATGGCTCTTACCTCATATTAAACGGCTTTCCGGTTGACGATGGAAGCGGGATCGAGAACTCGCTGGATCGTTGCGGAAAGGTCCTTGAACTGATACGGTTTTCCTAGAAAAGCCTGGGGCGTTTCTGGATGATCGTCTGCCATGACCCGTTCCTCGTCATATCCACTGGAAAGAATTACCGGGATACTGGGTGAAAGACGGCGAAGGGCCGAAATCGTTTCCCAGCCGTTCATCCGTGGCATGGTCAGGTCACAGATGACACATCGGATTGTATCCATATGCTGTTGGAACACATCGACGGCCTCGACGCCGTCCCGAGCCTCGATCACTTCAAAGCTCAGACGCTTGAGCATGATCCGAACCATCTGGCGAACCTGCCCTTCGTCTTCGACAACCAGCACCGTGCCGCCCGATGTCTGTATCGGCGCGGAAACGGCCGTTTCCGCGGGAGCGGCCACTGTTTCGGACTGAACCGGCAGGAAAATCCGGAAAACACTTCCTTTGCCCGGTTCACTGTTTACCGTGATACAGCCACCGTGTGCGCTGACAATCCCCAGCACCACAGACAATCCCAGACCTCTGCCGGTAAACTTCGTGGTGTAAAATGGATCGAAGAGTTTTTCGATATCCCTGGATGCAATCCCGCCACCCGTGTCCGCCACTTCGATGCAGGCATAGGACGGGTGCTGAGGCTGCCAGGCGATGGGAAAACGATGCGAAAGGGGAATGTCCGACCGGGAAACCATTCGGATGGACAAGCCTATGGTTTTCGTATCCGAATCGGAGGATTCCCAGGCATTGGTCAACAGATGGGTCAGAACCTGCTGAATCTGGTCTGTATTGGATCGAACGACAGGGCCCGAAGCGGGGATATCTGTTTGAATGAAGATGCCTTTCGGAGCGGTCACTTGAAGCATGGGAAGGGTCTGACGGCACACTTCGGACAGATCCAACGGCGTCATCAGTATGCCAGGCATCTGTCCGCGGTAGGTCAGCATCAGCTTGCTGACATGGGTGGCATTCCGGGTCGCTTTCATGGCTTCGTTCAAAGATGTCATGCTCTCGGCACTTTGAGTTGGATCATCCATGGCAATTTCCAGATTCCCCATGACGACTTGAAGCTGATTGTTGAAATGGTGAGCAATGGCGCTGGCCATGCGCCCAAGACTTTCGGCCTTCTGGAGCTGGCGATTCAGGGCCTCGACCTGTTTTTTATCGGTGATATCCATGATATTGCCGATGATCTTGACGACTCGATCCCCCTCCATGACCGCATGCGCCATGGTACGAACATACAGTCTGCGCCCTTTGACGCTGGTGAAAGGGATTTCCAGGTCATAAGGGAGTGCCTCTTCCACACATTTCTGGAAAGCCTTTCTGAGGATATCCTGGTCTTCCGGTTCATAACAGCCCAGACTTCTGGTGATGTGATCGGGTGATCCCGATTGGATTTCGTTCGGATCCAGATCGTGGATGCGGTAGGTTTCCTCCGTCCATTCCATGGTCTGCGTTTGAATATTCCATTGCCAGCCGCCGATTCTGCTCAGGCGCTGGGTGGCCGCGAGCAGCGACTGGCTTTCGGTAAGTTGTGCGGTGCGTTGGTGGACATGTTCTTCAAGCTCGGCATTGAGCTGCTCCAGAGCCTGTTCGGTCTGCCGATGTTCGGCGATCTCTTTTAGAAGCCGTTCGTTTTGCCGTTTCAGATCGAACTGCAGGCGAGAGAGGGTTAAATGCGTATTGACTCGGACTCGGACTTCTTCCATATGAAACGGCTTGTTGATATAATCGACAGCGCCGATCTCGAATCCTTTGATTTTTGACTGTTCATCGTCGAGGGCACTGATAAAGATGACGGGAATCGATCGGGTGTTTTCATCGGCTTTCAGTTGGCGGCAGACTTCGAACCCATCCATTCCAGGCATCATGATGTCGAGCAGGATCATATCCGGCGGTTTGATATGGACACTGTGCAATGCCATTTCTCCATCGGCCGCTGCCCGTACTTTGTAGCCGGCGGCGCTCAGCATATCTGTCAGCAACTGCAGGTTGGCGATGGTGTCATCTACGACCAGGATTTCACCCTTGTCGATGAGATCGGATGCTGTCATATTCATTTCAAGCCCTCTCAGAGCGAATTTCTCGGAATATCCAGGCCCCGTCAAGATTGTCGTGGAATCCCATGGTTTCCCAGAATCCGACGGCGGTCGGCCGAACGCGATCGGCGATAACCACCTGAAAATGTCGTTTGCAGTAGTTTACAAAATCCCGGCCGTATCCATGGCCTTCCCATTCTGGATAGATGTTGATCGAACAGATGATGATCGTATCGTTTTCAATCTTGCAGCGGGCCTTGCCGATCCGATCTTCTCCCTTGGTAAAATCGGCCCAGTCATATTCGGAGTGTTGTATTTCCCTAGGTATAAACTCGATTCTCATATTTTGATACACGTCCGTCAGGCAACTCAACAAAAATAATCTACCATGATTCATCAATACATATTCACATGAATTGCCTTATTGAAACCCCCTGCAGAACGACAGCACATTTTTTCCGAGATCCGGCTGGTAGTAGCCGCCTTCGAGAATCGCGAACCGCCGGTTTTTTGCCGTGCGTGCCGCCAATTTTTTCATGAGGGTGCCGATGACATAGAAATCGGATGTCGATAATTTCTTTCCCACATCCTTTTCGTACGAATCGAAACCCGCACAGACCCCGACAATGTCCACGGATGAAATCTCGTGAATCACATTTTCGATTTCTTCGATATACAATTTGCCGTTTTCAGCATAAGGATTGAGGATGCGGCATTCTTTCCATCCGGAAAGAATGGCCTTGGTGCCGTCTCCGGTATGGGCATCGAAATCAAGAATGAAAGCCGATTGAATCGCCTTCTTCTGCTTGAGTTTCAACAGCGCAACCGCCATGTTGCAGAAAACACAGTACCCCCAGGCGGAGTCGCTGTAAGCATGGTGCCCCGGGGGTCTCAAGCAGGCAAATGCCGGGGTGCCGGTCATGCCGATGTCTGCGGCCAGAATTGCGGCGCCGGCTGCCAGCAATGCCATGTCGTATCGTTTGGAGTCTGGTTTTACCGAATCCACATAGGTCGGTGTATGTGCGGTCAGGATATCCGCTTCTGCGGCCGGATCGGGACGCACCTTCTCGAATCCGGATTCATTGCCGACGGCATTCATGATGGCTTCCATCCTGCCGGCAGCCGCGGCGCAGTCATCGGCATAGTCCGATGCATGGAACTTTTCGTGAAATATTATTTTCATGGTGAACCAGGCTGCCTGGTGTCAACCTGTTCGAGGAGATGCCACAGGTTGCGGTACTGGATTGTCGTCAACAGGCCGGCAGACAGCCCACCGATGACGGCAGCGATCATGACGGCAGGATAATAGGTCAGATAGGGGGTTGCTCTGCCGAGTTCACTCAAAAAAGCAAACCGCAGGACAGAGGCAATTGAAACGAAGCATATGGCCGTAATCAGATCGATCCCGATTTTTCGAATCCAGGTTTTTCTTTCTTCAGCCATGGTATTGATCCTTTGATTCCCACTGCTTTTCAGCATAGTCGATAAACAGATGCCTTTCGTAATGAATCAACAGTAACATATGAAAAATGATGCTTCAATCTGTTTTCATTTGATCTCTGTGCGGGGTACGAAATAAAAGAATTTTAGTGAATATATGGTCAAACTCCCTTTCCAGTTCATTCATAAACGCACCGACAACGGTCATATCCTGAGCCTTAGCCGCTTTTTCCATATCAGATGCCACAACCCGCAATCGCTCTGCGCCGACATTGGCGGATGCGCCATTGATGGTGTGGGCATGAAGCTCAGCGCCAGAAACATTGCCTGATTCAATAAAAGCTTTCAGTGCCTGAATCTGTTGCGGTATATCCGCCAGGAAACTATCCTGTATC
Source organism: uncultured Desulfobacterales bacterium (assembly GCA_964418135.1). Classification (GTDB taxonomy): domain Bacteria; phylum Desulfobacterota; class Desulfobacteria; order Desulfobacterales; family Desulfatirhabdiaceae; genus RAAP-1. The sequence goes on along the minus strand of CAYQKZ010000066.1, from coordinate 561 downwards.
ATAGTTGCCAGATATTCATCACCCAGCAGACGTTCCAGCATTTTCTGCCTGTCCCAAACAGGCGGATCATCAGACTTTGCCACAAGTGAAATTCCCACATCCCTTTCATCCTTTATACTTTTGCCGTCATCCTTATTTTTCGGCAGCCATTTCTCCAGCCGGTCCGCCAGTTCCTGTGGCGATACCGGCTTGGATATATAGTCGGTCATACCGGCTGCCAGAAATTTCTCCCGGTCGCCCTGCATGGCGTGGGCGGTCATGGCGATGATTGGAATTACGAATGGTGAAGGATCGTCGCCGGTTTGCCCTTGATTCGTAATTCCAGATTCGTAATTCCTGATTCTCTTCGTGGCTTCGAGTCCGTCCATCACCGGCATCTGTACATCCATCAGGATCAGATCATAGGGAAGGGTTCTTACCGCGGTAAGCGCCTCGGCCCCGTTGGCCACGGCATCCGCGCGCAGACCCAGTTTTTTGAGGATGCCCAGCGCCACCTGCTGATTGGTGATGTTGTCTTCGGCCAGCAGAATCCGCGCCTTGCTTCCGGCAAATAAGTTAATG